>NZ_CP027062.1:2652500-2952500 GCF_002966125.1 Pukyongia salina | reverse complement strand
TGCTCATAAAAGATATTTCTCCAAATAGAATGGATTCTACCTTGTTGTTTTTTAAACCATCCAAATACTGCTCTCCCGGGCACCACACCACTAGATTGTGTGTAGGATCTGTGCCATAACGCTGTGCGTCCACAGTAATATAGGAGGTCTCCTGGGCGACTATAGAAAGGGTGAAAGAAAGGAATGATAATATGAGGAAAACTCTCATTAACAAATAGGTATGGCGGGTTAAATTTACGCGAATAAGATACGTAAAATGAAAGGAATAGCTGGGAATAGTCTTGCAAAACGAAGTATCATAAACGGATTCAATGATCGAATAAAACTTACATATTAAAACAGCTAAAAATGACCCGGGAAAATCGTAAATTTATGTTCCAAAATTAAATAACAACCTCATGGATAACAGAACAGATAAAAACGCTTCAGAAGGAACAATTTATAACATCAATTCGGAAGGAAAATGCCCTTTCCTGGGCGGTACATTAAAGTACAGTGCCGGTGGTGGTACCTCAAATCGCGACTGGTGGCCCAATATGTTAAATTTGAATATCCTGCGCCAGCATTCTAGTTTGGCAGACCCAATGGGAGAAGATTTTAACTATGCGGAGGAATTCAAGAAGTTGGATCTGAAAGCCGTTAAGCAAGACTTATACGATCTTATGACAAATTCGCAGGATTGGTGGCCGGCAGATTACGGGCACTACGGTCCTTTCTTCATTCGGATGGCATGGCATAGCGCCGGAACCTACCGGATAGCAGATGGTCGTGGAGGAGCCGGTTCAGGCTCGCAACGATTCGCCCCTTTGAACAGTTGGCCGGATAACGGGAACCTGGACAAGGCACGCATGCTCCTTTGGCCGATCAAGAAGAAATATGGGAAAAAGATCTCATGGGCAGACCTGTTGGTTTTGGCAGGGAATTGTGCTATCGAATCCATGGGACTGGAAACTTACGGATTCGCAGGGGGACGTGAAGATGTTTGGCAACCTGAAGAAGATATTTACTGGGGAGCTGAAACCGAATGGCTGGGCGACAAGCGTTATACCGGCGACCGCGAACTTGAGAATACCCTTGGAGCGGTTCAGATGGGACTTATATATGTAAATCCTGAAGGCCCGAATGGAAACCCAGACCCGTTAAAGTCTGCCAAGGATATTCGCGAGACCTTTGGACGGATGGCGATGAACGATTATGAAACCGTAGCCCTGGTAGCGGGAGGACATACCTTTGGAAAGGCTCATGGTGCTGCCGATCCAGAAAAATATGTAGGCAGGGAACCAGCCGGAGCGAGTATTGAAGAACAAAGTTTGGGTTGGAAGAATACCTTCGGAAGTGGTGTGCTGGACGATACGATAACAAGTGGAATAGAAGGAGCCTGGACACCTAGCCCTACAGAGTGGAACAATGAATACTTCGAAGTACTCTTTGGGTATGAGTGGGAACTTACAAAAAGTCCGGCAGGAGCCCATCAATGGACACCCACTGCCAATTCGAATGCAAAGATGGCACCAAGAGCAGGGAATGCGAGTAAAAAGCAAGCGCTAATGATGACAACGGCCGATATGGCTCTTAAAATGGACCCTATCTACGAACCGATTGCGAGACACTTTTATGAGAATCCGGATGAGTTTGCCGATGCCTTTGCTAAAGCGTGGTATAAATTAACGCACCGGGATATGGGTCCGATAAGCCGTTATCTGGGACCTGAAGTTCCTTCGGAAGAGTTGATCTGGCAGGATCCAGTGCCAGCGGTTGACCACGAACTGGTGAACAACGAGGACGTGGCACAACTTAAAGCAAACATCCTGGCTTCGGGATTAACAGTATCTCAATTGGTTTCTACTGCCTGGGCATCTGCTTCCACATTCCGTGGATCGGATAAGCGTGGGGGTGCCAATGGAGCACGTATTCGCTTGGAGCCTCAGAAGAACTGGAAGGTGAATAATCCCGAGCAACTGGCTAATGTATTGGATACGCTGGAGCGAATTCAGAAGGAATTCAACAGTAGCCAAAGCGGGAATAAGCGAATTTCCCTGGCGGATCTCATCGTTCTTGCAGGAAATGCGGGAATAGAGCAGGCTGCAAAAAATGCAGGGAAGGATATAAAGGTTGCTTTCACGCCAGGACGCACAGATGCGACCGAGGAACAGACCGACGTAGAATCTTTCGAGGCTTTGGAACCCTTAGCCGATGGATTCCGAAATTATTCGAGTGGTGAACACCAGTCTTCGGAAGAAGAAATGTTGGTAGATCGCGCTCAGTTACTCACACTTACTGCCCCTGAAATGACCGTGTTATTGGGAGGTATGCGGGTATTAGGTACTAATTTCGACAACTCAGACCACGGGGTGTTTACACAAAGAAAAGAAGCTCTTACAAACGATTTCTTCGTGAATTTACTGGATATGGGTACGCAATGGCGAGCTTATACCGAAGATCACAAGGTTTTTGAAGGAAAAGACAGAGCGACCGGTGATTTTAAATGGACCGCTACTCGTGCCGACTTGATCTTTGGCTCAAATACTGAGTTAAGAGCTATAGCCGAAGTGTATGCCTGCGAAGATGCCGGGGATAAATTCTTAAACGACTTCGTGGCGGCATGGACCAAGGTAATGAACCTGGACAGATTTGACCTGAGCTAGAGAATGGGAGAATATTTTATGAAAAAGAAAATGAAAATGGCCCGGTAACGGGCCATTTTTTTAGTTGAGAAAATAATTTCGTGATAAGGGCAAATATTTAATGGTTATTTTTAGTAAATAGAAATGGATTGAGATTCTAAGGGCGATTGCCGATTAATTAGATGGGAAGAAAATTTATTCCTGTATCGAAATACGCTAAAATGAACAGCACAGAAGATATATTAAAGGAGCGAATAAAAGAACTTACATGTCTCTACGACATCTCGTCGATTATTGTAAACACAGATGTTGGACAGATGCAAGAGACATTAAAGGCAATCGCCTTAAGTTTGAAGAAGGCGTTTCAGTTTCAAAATGATACCGAAATTGGCATATTTACGTCAAGGGGTTCATATAAAACAGGAATGATCAACGAAAAACTGAATTTAACATCAGAAATTAAAGTATTTAATAAAACCGATGGAACTATTATTGCAACTTTAAAAGACGATAAAAGCTCATTTTTAAAAGAAGAGAATCAGTTGCTGGATAGTGTGGCATTAAAGATTGGCAATCTTCTAGAACGCATTGAGATTCAGCAGAGTGAAAACTCTCTGAAACGGCAAATGGAACATACGGACCGACTTTCTATTTTAGGGGAAATTACTGCAGGTATTGCCCACGAGCTCAACACTCCACTGGCCAATATTCTTGGTTTTGCCGAATTGCTGAAAGACGATCTGAATGATGAAAAGGATAAAGTTGCTGATTTGGACAAAATTATAGACAATGCTATTTTCTCACGGGAGGTAGTTAAAAAACTAATGTTTTTTGCTTGCGAGATGCCTAACGAGATGAAAGAGATAAATTTGGTGAGCAGTATCAAGAGCGCCTTAGCATTATTAGATGCTTCTTTCAAGAAGGCGAATGTGAAGTGCGTTGTGAACATACAAGAAGATGAACTCTTTCTTAAAGCCGACACTATTCAGCTCACCCAGATCATATTTAACCTGGTAATAAATGCCATTTATTTTTCCCCGAATAATGGAAAAGTTACCATAGACGCTTCAGAATCCAACACAAATATAATTTTGAAGATTAGCGACGAAGGCAGCGGTTTATCTCGTGAAGCGATGGACAAGGTATTTCAGCCATTTTTTAGTACGAAACCAACAGGAGAGGGTTCAGGTCTGGGATTGAGTGTAGTCCATGGAATTGTAGCAAGCCATAAGGGAAGTATAACGGTAAGCAATAATAGGGGAGCGGGAGCTACATTCATAGTTACTCTTCCAAAATCTTAATATCAATTATCGCAAATGCAGTTTAAAAAGGAAAATATATTAATTGTGGATGATGATATTCACATTTTGGAACTTTTACAGCGTCATCTTCATTCCTGGAATTATCATACTTATAAAGCTGTTTCCGTTAAAGAAGCAGTACAGATCCTGCGAGATACCAATATAGGTTTACTCATCACCGATCTAAAGATGCCCGAAATTGATGGTACAGAGTTAATAAAATTCGTTTCGGAACACTATCCACATATGCCGAAACTTGTAATTACTGGCTATCCGTCCGTACAGGATTCGCTGGTAGCAATGAAATCCGGTGTAGTTGATTATCTAACCAAACCATTTACAAAGGAAGAACTTAAAACTGCTATAGATAAATCAATGGATCATGGCGTGGGTAGCTCAAATAATTCCGTATCCTCGAAAAACAGTCATGATAAAAAGGCCGATGTTATAGGTGCGAAAGACAATAGTTATGGTGAGATCATTGGAAATTCTGAAAAAATAATTGATGTTATCCAAATCATCGAACGAGTGAAAGATAACAAAGCCACCATATTCATTAAAGGTGAAAGTGGTACAGGAAAGGAACTCGTGGCACGAGCCATTCACTACCAAGGTAAATTTTCAAGAGCGCCTTTTATCTCGGTAAATTGCGGTGGTATTCCGGAAAATCTACTTGAGTCTGAACTTTTTGGATACACCAAGGGTGCCTTTACAGGTGCAGAGAAGGAAAGGGTAGGGTTTTTTCAGGCTGCCAATGGCGGTACCATATTTCTTGATGAAATTGGTAATGCATCAAAAGCTGTTCAAACTCGATTATTACGTGTACTGCAGGAAAAAGAGGTAGTAAAAGTTGGAGCCCAAAAAGCAGAGAAGATTGATGTACGCATCATTACAGCAACTAATTCCAATTTAAAGGAAATGATAAGTAAAGATGCCTTTAGAGAGGACCTGTATTACCGTCTTACTGTGGTCGAGATTAGTGTACCTCCCTTAAGGGAACGCAAACAGGATATCGCCTTACTGGTGGATAAATTTCTCTTTAAATATGGGGTGGAATACAAAGATCGATTTATAAAAATTAGCCCTGAGGCATCCAGAATTCTACAAAGATACGATTGGCCTGGTAACATACGAGAGCTTGAAAATGTAATTCAGCGAGCAGTTATTATGTGTGACAAAGAGATTGGAGTGGCGCATCTTCCCGACACTTTAAAGTACAGTATAGATTTTCCGAAGGGTGAATTACCTCCATTGAAAGAAATCGAGAAAAGATACATTCGAAAAGTGTTGAATGCCACAGGCAATAATAAGACCAAAGCCGCAGAAATCCTTGGCATTGATCGCAAGACGATTAGGCAAAAACTTTCAGAATAATATTATAATACAACCGGAACAATTTACCCCGATCGGGTAAATATTCCCCGACACCTGATTTTACTTCTACATATCTAATAATGTGCTAGCCCTTATGATATAAGGGCTTCATTGTTTTATTAAATTTCTGGCACATCCAGTGGCATATATATTGCCTTCAGTACAGTAAACGATAACTATGTACTATGAAATCAAACTCTTTTAATATTTGCCCTTCCTGCATCCACAATGCCTATTGTGTGATCACACATAATAAGAGCGACGTATGGTCCTGTAGTGAGTACGAAGAGGCCATATCTAAATCTACTTCACCACAGAACATCCCGCAACTAAAAAACGAA
This sequence comes from Pukyongia salina, assembly GCF_002966125.1. GTDB lineage: Bacteria > Bacteroidota > Bacteroidia > Flavobacteriales > Flavobacteriaceae > Pukyongia > Pukyongia salina. The sequence continues at coordinate 2,946,860 of NZ_CP027062.1, read as the reverse complement.
TCGCAGGAAATGGTGGTGGCTTAACTAAAAATATAATAAGAAATGTATATCTCATCAATGGATATTATAAACTAAGAATTACCAAGCGTCATTTAAATAAAACCCAACAATTAAAAAAATCCGTGTAAAACGGTGAATAATTATGACAACAATCACAGCAGATATAAATAACGTGTCTAACGAAACATCAAGCCAAAAAAAGAAAATTCCTTTAAAAGGTATGATGAATAATGTAATGGAGCAGTTTTACAGTGCTGCAGATCACATTGAGATTCATCCCAATATCAGGAAAATTTTAAGTATTACCAACAATGAGATCATGGTAAGTTTTCCTGTAAAAATGGATAATGGGGAAGTTGAAATATTTACAGGGTATAGGGTGCAACATAACAATGCTTTGGGACCATACAAAGGAGGATTGCGCTATCACCCAACCGTTGATATTGATGCAGCAAGAGCTTTGGCTATGTGGATGACCTGGAAAACCTCTTTAGCGGGATTACCTTATGGGGGTGCTAAGGGCGGTATCCAACTTGACCCTTCAAAGTATTCGCAAAGCGAGTTGGAACGAATTACACGTAGATTCACCTTTGCTTTGGCAGATAATATAGGTCCGGAACACGATATACCTGCGCCAGATGTAAATACAAACAGTCAAACCATGGCCTGGATAGCAGACACTTATATGAGTACACGTCCACCGGCAGAACGATCTGCAAATCAGCATGTGGTTACTGGCAAACCCGATGGCAGCGGAGGACTCGAAGGGCGTGATAGGGCAACAGGATATGGAGTGTTTTTAAATATCAAGTTCTGGGCTGAGAAGAACAACAAATCATTAATAGGTAAGAAATTTATCGTTCAGGGATTTGGTAACGTAGGCTATTGGGCATCACATTTCATGGAAAAAGAAGGTGCCAAATTGGTAGCCGTGCAGGATGCCTCCGGAAGTATAAGAAGTACAAACGGTATTGATGTTGAAGATTTATACAACTACGCCAAGGTAAACATGGGCAGTATTTCCGGATTTCACGGCGCCTTCGATCTTGATAACGAAAAATTCTTTGCTACAGAGTGTGATATCTGTATTCCTGCTGCCCTGGGTAATCAGATAACGAAAGAGAATGCTTCGATTATTAAAGCTGATCTCATTGCAGAAGGTGCAAATGGACCAACGAGTGTTGAAGGTGAAAAGATTCTTTTAAACAAAGGTAAAACCATTTTACCGGACATCTTATGTAATTCGGGGGGTGTGGTAGGCAGCTATTTCGAATGGTTACAAAATCGAAATGGCGAATTGTGGCATTTGGATGAGGTAATGGCCAAGCTCGATAAAAAAATAAGAGAATCATTCAATAAGGTGTATCAATATGCAGAAAATGAAGGGTTGGACCTTCGAACTGCAGCCTATTGTATCGCCATCAGAAGAATTGAGAAAGCTTATATACAGCGTGGAATATTTCCATAATAACTTATTTAAATCACGACAATATGAAGTACGGAAGTTTAATATTGGAAAAGAAGGAATATGTCTATTTGAAACGCCTTCTCAACATCTCGGGATATGCCGGAGATTTTGAAACACAAAAATCGTTAAATCGATTGAGCGAGGAATTAAAGAATGCCCAAATTGTGGATGAGAAAGATATACCTGCGGATGTAATTCGTTTCAATAGCAGAATTATGGTTTTTTCGGAATCTGGTTGGGAGAGAACCCTTCAACTGGTTATCCCTTCCGAAAAAAATACCAAGCAGGATAAAATATCCATTTTAACTCCTATGGGTGCGGCTCTTTTTGGCTATTCGGAAGGCGATACTATTGAATGGGATTTCCCATCCGGAAAGCAGAAGATTAGAATTGTTACTGTTACTCAGGACAATCAACAGAAGAAAAATAAGATACCAGTTTAAAGCATTATTCATGAACACATCATTTACAGAGATCTATTCTCATGATACAGAAACAGATGTTATGCATAAGATCAACTCCATGGAACTAGCCAATTGGATCTCTCATTTAAACTATATCAAAAAGGAACTGAACCACTTGATAAGTTTATCAAAAGACAGGAAAGGGCAGGAATTGGAGTATGCAAGGTTCTTACAGAGTTTTCAAAAAAAATATAATGAAAATGACACATTACTGCAGACGCTTCGAAATTATCTAAATACAAGAGGTAATATTCACGAGTGTGAAGATACGCAGTGTGATATGGCCTATGTGTACGAGCATGAGAGCTATAGAAGGAGTTATTTGTATCATCTTGAAAAATACAGAAGATTAAAAGATGAGTTCTTTTATAAAGTACGATCTAATTTAATTAATCTGAAACCCACATCATAACAACACAGCTGTTGGAAATAGAACAATCATATAGTTTAGATGCACATAGACGACTATGCATCAAAAAGGATCTAATCGAATTGACCGGTTGGATCGATACGTTGGAAAGGGTAAATGAGGAGATCAATTATCTAAAGATAATCGATAAACAGTTAATTAAAGACAGTGCGATCGGGCATAATCTTCAGGCGTTGCGAAGAAAAAATACGTTGCTGATGGGTTTGCTCTGTTCCTATGAAAAAGAGCTTAATACAGAATATGAATATGGAAAGTTGAAATACGATCTTTCCAGGGCGAAATTACATGAGAAAAAGCGGTCGGGTCTGGACTCCTTCGTCCTAGAGTTCGTAGAAATAAGAAAAAGGATTTACCATAAACTAAGTATGTACCATCGCAGATAAATCAACTAATTATGAAAAAAATACTTATTCCAATCGACCTTGACCTTGATAGTTATCATGCTATAGATTATGCCGTAAATTTTTTTAGAAACGAATCGTGTGAATTTTATTTTTTGAACATGTACAATTACGACGTGGATGGACTAAAAGCAATTGATCTGCTACAGGCAGAAGACGATTGGTTTGAAAAACCTAAGATCGCTTCTGCAAATACACTGGGTAAGGTAATTCAACGGTATGCTGCGAACAAAGGAAATGGAAAACACATATTTCGCGCTATATCCGAATGCGGAATGCTGATAGAGGGTATGAAAAAATACATAATTGATCTTAAAATCGATCTGTTAGTATTACCTGGAAAAGACTATAATGATGGGAGAATCCAAAGGTATTCCCGTAATTATAAAGGAATTATAGATAACATACGAGAATGCCCTGTTATGTTAATTCCGTCCAGTGTCGAAATACACGAAAATTCGAAATTCCTTCTGGTTTCAAAATTCAAATCTGAACTTCCTAAAAATGAAATTGAAAAATGGTATGAACTGGTAAAAATTGTAAATGGGAGTGTAAAGATCATAGCACTTTCAGAAAAAAATCAAATGACCGTAAAACAAAGGACATACCTTAAAATGCTGGATTTGCAAATGAATATGTGGAGTGGAGATCCTGTGATGATTGAATATATTAATAATGCACACGAGTTAAAGAACTATGTTGCCGATCATCCATATCATATCATTTGTCTTATGGATCGTAAACCCGATTTTTGGAGGAAATGCAGACTCAAGCACTCGTGGATCGTAAACCTGGGGCCTCTATCCAATACTCCTGTAATTGCCTTACACAGATAAGTTTTGTATTGACTATTTCCGGCCTATAAACGGTTTAATTATAGCGAACAATAAAAGCCTATTTCTTTTGCCAACTTTTCAATCTTTCAGGTAAAAAAATTAATCCCGTATGGTGAAGTAAATAATTTGATTAATGAGGCTAAATATTTTAAGAATTCTTTCCTATTTAAGATTCACAAATATCTTTAAAATAGCCTAATGCCTTGGGCCAGGCGCCGTCGAACATTGGCTGGAATGCCTCATCTACTGTCATGGTGACCTCCAGTTTGGTTTGGTTGTCGTTCAGCTTTCTAAAGTTGTATTCTTCCAACGAACCGATCCACTTCTGCATCATTTCATCGGTAAGTTCAACTTCAATATTCTGCGGATTTACCATGGCAATATGTTTCGCCTTGACGTATTCATGTGGTTTAAATACCTCGAACACCACCTTTGTTCCTCCCCGGGAATTATCGAAAAACGACATATAGCCTCCTTCTTTCCATTCGCCTTCGTAGGTCATGCCTTCTCCCCAGGCCTTTGCCCAATCGGCGTAGACACTTTTGTCCATTAATTTATTGAAGACGTACTCCTGGGGCTTGTTAATAGTGGTTGAATAGGATAATGTTTTCATAGGGTGGAAAATTTATTTAATATCTCGCAGTTTTTCTTTGATGATATTTTCTCTTGGTTTTTATTAAATTATATCTCATATCGTCATAAAATAAACTCATAAGTAAGATTAGGGCAGCAATGATCAAGGTGTTTAATTTAAAGTCGAATTTAGAATAAAAAAGGCCTCCCATTAAGCCGCCGGCGAAAAAGAACAATATAATATAAATACGCAGCTTAATTGTCGATATTAACGCGTTACGATTGGGATGCATCTTAGGGAAGAACAATTGAGATACTTCTATTCCCAGATCTGTAAAAAGTCCGGTTAAATGGGTCGTTCTAACAATAGCACTGGAAATTTTAGTCACCAGGGAGTTTTGCAAGCCCATTGCAAATAGCAAAGAACAGGCTATTAGATCGGGATAGGTGATCTCCACTACATTGCTTAGCAAAGCGATGGTAATTAAAATAAGGCACTCGATTAGTATAGGAATGAAATAAACATTGAGTTTTTTGTTTTTCCTGAAAATTTCGATGAGAAAGCTGGAAAAGAAAGATCCTATAAGAAAAGAGAAAATGTACAGAAAATAAATTGTTCCTCTCCAGAACTCCAAATTTGCTACATCGTTAATAAATAAAGCAAAATGACCGGTCACATTTGTAGTAAGTTGTTTGATCGATAAAAACCCTGTCACAATTACGATACCCGCCACAAAAGACAACACGGTCGCGATACGCAGATTATGTTTTATAGTTCTGCTCTTACCCTGATGTCTGAACATTCTGGAATCATTCTAACTGGTTTTTAATTGAGTGAGAAAGCTGCATGTATGAATGCTGTGCAATGATTATCACCATACCTCTTAAGTGTTAATGCGTTATAACCGTAAAGACTATTGTTGGAGCGAAACTAGTACTTGGGACAAATGTTAGTTTTACTGATGCTATTAATCTAAATATATTTACGAGTTACAACGACATATTAAAATTAAAAAATCCATCCACTCGTGGGGCAATTTTTAATATGTTTTTAAAGCAGAGTTATAAACATTTCAACTAATCACTAATCCTAATCCCTAATTGCCCCCCAATTGCACCGCCTTCTGCATGGCCTTATACCGTTTTTTCCATTGGTCGCGATCCTTATTCAGGTGGTCGTCTATATGTACCGGGTCTTTGGTGTTAAATAATCCTCCCCAGCGCAGATCCGGATCGTCGATAATAGCTTTTAAAAATTGCCGTACCGGCCCGGGGACATTGGGATATTTTCTCAATACGGAAGAGTTGGCCCATTTTCCATCATCATAGACCACGTTCATATCGATACCGTGTCCTGCCAGGTGGTTCGAAAAGGTAGCCGGGGGAACGATGGCGCCATTTACATTGGTGGAGGTGCGGAAAGAGCTGGTCACGTGGATAAACACATTGGCAGCTTCGGCGTGCTTGTTGATCTGTTTCAGGCGTGGGAGGAATTGTATGTCTGCACGGCATGGTTTCCCCTGGAATCGGGAACCTTCAAATAGGATTAGTGGCGAACCCCTGCCTGGCAGATTTTGAGCGGCAAGATCCTTCCAGCTATTACCATAAAACACGTTAATATCTTTTAGCATAATATCGATAAGGGGGCGGGAAAGCCAGTCACCATCAGAGATCACCCCATTGTCGGCAGCGTATTTCACCAGGGCTTTACGGGTGTTGCTTCCATAAAGCCCATCGGCGCCAAATTTTGCAAAGTTGAGTTGCTGTCCGTAGCCCAGGGTATTGAGCAATACCTGTATGGCCGAAATACTGGTACGGGTTCCTTTAGAGATAAATTTACGCGTACGGAGATCACCCTCACTAATGTCCCAGAGCACATACATTTCGGGCAGGAAATCGTGACGCTGCAAGATGATCCTGGCCAAAGCGTCGTCTACCTTTTCACCATTTGTCTGAATTCCGTTCTTTCTTGCAAAGGAGGCCACAGCGGTGGCAGTTGCTTTACCGTAATCACCATCGGCGTTATAGCTATCCCATTTCAGTTCCCTTCTGAATCCTAGTTCGAAGAGTACTCGCTGGAGGTCTGTCACTAACTCCTTTTCCGAAGAGCCTTTAAATAGTTTACTCCCTATGTTGCCTCGTTCTAAGGCTGCTTCCATAATGTTTGAACATTCCATACTGGTATAATAATTAGGTTTGGGCAGGGATGGCCGGATCATGAAAAAAAATCCCCATAAGTTCACTGAAAATCAGTGTGCTATAGGGGAGAAATCATTATAAAGATACAGAATTTTTCGCTCCGTATAACCCAGCCTCGCAAAGGGGAGGAAAACTTTGAGCTAAGAACGAAGCTATTAAGTTCCTATAAAATTCCCATGCCCGCCGCCTGATGTTCGGAAGTACTTTCTAAGCTGGCATTGAAATTATAGCCGGTATTTTCGGCGCTCTCGGTGGAATTATCCGTACTGCACAGCGACGGTAGGGCAGGAATTCGTTTAAAATAGAATACATCGTAACCCACGGTAACGGTAAGCGTGTCGTTCTTCACTTTAAATGCCCCTTCAAAATCGGTTAGCATGCCCGAATCCGTAGGGGAACAAATGCTATCCGCATGCTCGTAATAGGTGTAGTGATCCTTTTCGATCTGGAAAATACGTCCATAGCCCAGTGATTGCCATAATCCTTCTGCAGACTCAATACTGTTGTTATTCATGTTGCATGAGGACATGAATAGTGAAGCCGTAGCCAGAAGGAGGAAATAAAGTAGGTTCTTCATGCTCGATAGGTTATTAGTATGTTATAAAGAGTGTGTTTTTTTAACAATGTTACAGATTTGTTAATTTTTTTCTGAAAATTATTTCTCATGTCGAAGCAGCCATTTATAGAAATTCGCATTAGAATACATCTCCGTCCAGGCATCATGGCTATCGCTTTTGCCACTTGTAAAAATATGATCCCATTGCATATAGTTGGCCTTTGCGATTGTTGAGGTGGTGTGGAAATTCACATCCTGTTCACGCTTTAGCCGATCGACGATCCGTTGGGAGGCTTCGTAGCTCACTATTTCATCGCCCGTATTGTGGGTAACCCATAGCCACCACGGCTAAGTCCGGTGAGATAAATTCGTTTGGAGTCGGCATTGGTCCTTTTAATCACCTCCGAAATAATGTCGCGCATAGCTTGTTCCCCGTCGAAGAATTCGCCATTGCGTATATGCGGCATGATCACAATAAAAGTATCTCGTTGTAATTTGTCCAGTTCGGTATCCAGGGAATTGTCGTTTAAGATAAGATAGGGGAGTCCCCATTGCAGCACACGATCTACATTGCCACTTACACCCCGGCCTCCCTGGAGGAATATCAGGACAGGATACTTTTTAGAATCCTGGTTACAGGAATTGGGAACATAGAGATTGTAGCCGTCTATTGGGCTGTTTGGGTACTGTTTATTAACCGTAATAAGAGTTCCCGGGTGCTCGGTACTGACGGACATCTGCTCTGTATAAGATTCCTGGCAGCCTGCGTTTGCAGAACTTAGCAGCAGTATTAAGAAAAGCAGAAGCGATTTCATATGAGGTTTTTTGCGAGGCTATTTATTTATAACGTTGGAAATGTGGAATTTGTATACCGCGATTTTTTTAAATTTTCTGAAAGAGATTCTTCGATGAAATGGTAAGAGCCCTGTATCAAAACCCGAAATAATCACAACCCACTTTTCAAAACTCACAAATCACAATTTTCAAAAAACAAATAATGGTCAATTAACAAAGTTCAATTTTGACTAATTGAATCTTAAATTTTATTTGTGATTTGGTACTTGGAAGTTGGAATTTATTTGTGATTTGGTGCTTGTTATTTGATTTTTATTTTCTGTCTCCGACTTTTTTAGATAAAATAGAGTTTCTTCTCACTATTCACATCTAATTAAACAGTAAATACAGAAAATTGTACTTTAGTATCATGCCAGTTTGGTTACATACACTTATCTGGATATTGGGGATCTATATTGCAATTAGTGTGGCGCTCTACTATTTGCAAGATTACTTTTTATTCAAGCCGGAGAAGCTTCCGAAGGAATTTCAGTTCTATTACGAGAACCAGGAGGTGGAAGAATACAACCTCGAGACCCGTGATGGAGCGAGCCTGAACGGCCTGCATTTTAAGACGGAGAATCCACGTGGTATAGTTCTTTACCTCAAAGGGAACTCCAAGAGTATCAAGGGCTGGGGGAAATTCGCGGTCGATTTCACGCGTCATGGTTTCGATGTGTTCATGGTAGATTACCGCGGCTTTGGAAAAAGCATAGGGAAACGCTCACAAAAAGCAATCAAGCATGACCTGCAGTTGATTTATAACAAAATGCGGGAACGAGTACCGGAGCAATACATCATTTTATACGGCCGCTCCCTGGGTTCGGGATTTGCTACTAAACTCGCTTCCATGAACAATCCCAGGATGCTTATTCTGGATGCACCCTATTACAGCCTGGCCAAAGTTACCGGTCGCTATATGCCGTTCATGCCCTTGTCGCTTATCCTTAAATATCCCATGCCCACCTACAAGTGGATAAAATACGTAAACTGTCCCATCCATATCATACATGGCACCAACGATAAGCTCATACCTTTTAAGTCCAGTGTTAAACTATCGAAGATCAACCCGCAGCGCACCCGTTTGTATCCGGTAATAGGGGGTGGGCATAAAAATCTCAATAATTTCGAATCCTATCATAAAATGTTGGGCGAGATTATTAATTTTGTCGATCAGGAAATCGACCTCGAAACAACGAGCATTGGAGTACAACATTCAGTGAAAAAATAAAATGAAAACGCTAAAGAGAGTATTTTTATTCATACTGGCTGCAGCTGTTATAGTGATTATGGGAGCCTATTTACTTCAGGAAAAATTTATTTTCTTACCCTCAAAATTGCCACAGGAATACGTGTACGATTTCGATCACGATTTCGAAGAGCTGTTTATAGATACCGAGGATGGTGCCCGTTTAAATGCCCTTCATTTTAAGCAGGAGAACCCAAGAGGGATCATTGTTTATTATCACGGCAATGCCGGCGACCTGTCACGCTGGGGGAAAGTCACTTCATATTTCTTGCAGTTCAATTACGAAGTATTGGTGATGGACTATCGCACCTATGGAAAAAGTACCGGTAAACTATCGGAAAAAGCCCTTTATAGCGACGCGCAGCTCTTTTACAACAAGGCTAAAGAATTATTTCCCGAAGGCAATATAATTGTGTACGGAAGGTCTCTGGGAACAGCTATGGCCGCCTATGTGGCGTCCAAGAACAAACCCAAAAAGCTCATCCTCGAAACTCCCTTTTACGATTTCAGGAAGCTGGTGCAGGAGAAGGTACCATATCTTCCCATAAAATTATTGAAATACGACTTCCCGGTGGCCTATTTTACGGATGATGTAAAATGCAGGATAGTGATCATTCACGGCACAGATGACGGGGTTGTCCCCTTCGAATTTGGCGAAAAACTCTACAAGACTTTGCCGTTAGAACAGCGCAGTTTTGTAACGGTGGACGGGGGTAAACACAACGACCTTATCAATCACCAGGCCTATCGTCTTACCATTTACAAAGAATTACTTTAGTTTCCCTTTTTCTTTTTGGTGAGTTTCCCAACGCCCTTACCTCTTTTTTCGAGTTGCTTTTTATTTTCCTCGACGGCTTTTAGTCGGGCCGCCTCCTGTTCTTCCAGTTTTTTACGCTCTGCAGCCGCTTTTGCCTTGGCTTCTTCGATAGATCGCTTCAATTCCTCTTCCTGAGCTTTTTTGCGGGCAGCGATCATAGCCTCATTCTTTTCGTCTAAAGCAGTTTCGTCCAGCACCACTTTTTCCTTGTCCTCCACCGCACTTTTTTCACTGAATACCTGGTTCTCTTCCTCGTTATCGGCTACTATAACCGCGCCTTTTTCAGAAGTGGTGGCTTCCACTTCCTGCACTACAACGGTGCTGCCTTCCTTCTTCACCACGCGTTTTACCGTGGTTTCTTCTTTGATAGTCATGTTCTCCTGCGCATGGCCTATGCTAAAGCACAAGCTAAATAACATGCCTAATAGCGTAATTTTTTTCATCTTCTGAAGTTTGTGAAGTTATAGCTATAAAGTTACTACAAAGCATTCAATTCTTCATAAAATAAGTTATAAAACCCAATGTAGAACTTTGCTTCTTTTTCACCGATGAAAATGTATATTTGCAACCGCTATAAAAGCCACATATGAAAGCAGGAATTGTAGGATTACCGAACGTAGGAAAATCGACCTTGTTCAATTGTTTATCGAATGCCAAGGCACAAAGTGCCAATTTCCCTTTTTGTACCATCGAACCCAATATTGGGGTGGTAAACGTACCAGACCCCAGGTTGGTGAAGCTTGAAGAGCTGGTAAACCCGGAAAGAGTGTTACCGGCCACGGTGGAGATCGTGGATATTGCCGGACTGGTAAAAGGTGCAAGTAAAGGAGAAGGGCTGGGGAACCAGTTCCTTGGAAATATCAGGGAGACCGATGCTATCCTGCATGTTCTCAGGTGTTTCGATAACGACAATGTGGTGCATGTAGACGGTAGTGTGGATCCGGTGAGGGATAAGGAAACCATCGATATAGAACTTCAGTTAAAAGACCTGGAAACCGTCGAAAAACGCATCGATAAAGTAGCACGGGCTGCCAAGACAGGAGATAAAGAAGCCCAGAAGGAAGTAGCGGCACTTACCAAAGTAAAACAAGGCCTTGAAGCCGGGAGATCGGTTCGTGGGATCGAATTAACCGATGCCGAAAGGGAAGAATATATAAACCGTATGCAACTTATCACAGATAAACCTGTAATGTATGTGTGTAATGTGGACGAAGAATCTGCTGCAAACGGTAACGCCTATGTGGACGCAGTGAAAGCTGCTGTGGCCAATGAAAAAGCAGAAGTGCTGGTACTTGCTGTAGGTACCGAAGCAGATATCACCGAACTGGACACCTTCGAGGAAAGACAAATGTTCCTTGAAGACCTGGGATTGGAAGAACCCGGATCGGCAAAACTGATACGAGGTGCGTACTCCTTACTTAATTTACACACCTATTTCACAGCCGGAAAAAAGGAAGTCCGTGCATGGACCATCCCGGTGGGAGCCACAGCGCCCCAGGCGGCTGGAGTGATCCATTCCGACTTTGAGAAGGGCTTTATCCGGGCTGAGGTGATCAAATACGAAGATTATGTCTCCTACGGTAGTGAAGCCAAGGTAAAGGAAGCCGGGAAAATGGGGGTGGAAGGTAAGGAATACGTAGTACAGGATGGGGATGTGATCCATTTCAGGCATAACGTATAGGGCTCGATTTTCGGGCGCCGAACTTCTTGCATTTCAGTATCTTAAATAGGGTAACAAAGCAGCTGTTTTTTCTTACAGCAAAGCCTGAGATTTATTGCAATTTACTTCAGAAAAATTACTAACAATAAGCCCGTATAATTGTTAATTACTTTCCCTGTATTCGGTTCGCATTTTCTCTGTGAAACCCTATATTTAGGGCTTATTCAGTAAAAAAATGTCTCAAACCCAATATACCGAAGAGAATATCCGATCGTTGGATTGGAAGGAGCATATTAGAATGCGTCCCGGAATGTATATCGGGAAGCTTGGTGATGGTTCTTCTCCTGATGATGGTATATATATTCTTCTGAAAGAGGTGATCGATAACTGTATCGATGAGTTTGTGATGGGAGCAGGTAAGACCATCGAGATCAGGATCAAGGACAAGGAGGTTAAAGTTCGTGACTACGGTAGAGGAATCCCTCTTGGGAAAGTAGTGGATGTGGTTTCGAAGATGAACACCGGTGGTAAGTACGATACCCGGGCGTTCAAGAAATCTGTTGGTCTGAACGGTGTAGGTACGAAAGCCGTGAATGCTCTGTCTTCGTATTTCAGGGTAGAATCTGTGCGCGACGGAAAATTGAAGACCGCCGAATTCGAGCTGGGAGAACTGAAGAAGGATTCGGATTTGGAAGATTCCTCAAAACGCAAAGGGACCAAAGTGATCTTTGTCCCGGATGAAGGTATCTTCAAGCATTATAAGTACCGTACCGAATATGTGGCGAAGATGCTTCGGAATTACGTGTACCTCAATCCGGGCCTTACCATAGATTTCAACGGAGAAAAGTTCTATTCAGAAAATGGTCTAAAAGACCTGCTGGAAGATAATATGTCTGTTGACGACATGTTATATCCCGTCATCCATCTGAAGGGTGATGATATTGAAGTTGCCCTCACGCACCATAAAACCCAGTATAGCGAAGAGTATCACAGCTTTGTGAATGGGCAGAACACTACCCAGGGAGGAACACACCAGGCGGCTTTCCGGGAGAGTATTGTAAAGACCATACGCGAATTCTACGGAAAGAACTACGATGCCAGCGACGTGCGTAAATCTATCGTAGCGGCCATTAGCATTAAAGTGATGGAGCCGGTGTTTGAGAGTCAGACCAAAACCAAACTGGGATCCACCGAGATGGGTGGAGACCTGCCTACGGTTAGAACCTACATCAACGATTTTGTAAAGACCCAGCTCGATAATTACCTGCACAAGAACCCCGAAGTTGCCGATAAGATCCAGCGAAAGATCATGATGGCCGAAAAGGAACGGAAGGAACTTAGCGGGATTAGAAAACTGGCACGTGAGCGAGCCAAAAAAGCCAGTTTACACAATAAGAAATTACGCGATTGTCGCGTGCACCTGGGGGACATGAAGAAGGACCAGCGCCTGGATACCACTCTTTTCATCACCGAGGGAGACTCCGCCAGCGGAAGTATCACCAAGAGCAGGGACGTGAACACCCAGGCAGTTTTTTCGCTGCGTGGGAAGCCGCTAAACAGCTACGGCATGTCCAAGAAGGTGGTGTATGAGAACGAGGAATTCAATTTACTGCAGGCAGCGCTCAACATAGAAGAGTCTATAGAAGACCTTCGTTATAACAATATCGTGATCGCCACCGATGCCGACGTAGATGGGATGCATATTCGTTTACTGCTAATTACCTTCTTCCTGCAGTTCTTCCCGGAGCTTATCAAGGAAGGGCATTTATATATACTGCAAACACCATTGTTCCGGGTGCGGAATAAGAAGGAGACCATTTATTGCTATTCGGAGCAGGAACGCATAGATGCGATAGAAAAATTAAAACCAAAGCCCGAGATCACCCGATTTAAAGGGCTTGGTGAGATATCACCCGATGAATTCCAACATTTTATCGGGGACGATATGAGATTAGATCCTGTAATGCTGGACAAATCGATGAGCATAGAAGAAATGCTGAGTTTTTATATGGGTAAGAACACGCCGGACCGGCAGGAATTTATCATTAATAATTTGAAGGTGGAACTGGACAAAGTGGAAGAGTAAGAGATGATCGAAGACCCAACTAACGAAGAAGAACTTAACGACGAGCCGGGACATCCAATGGATATGCCCGATGGCGACACGGGTGAGACCATAACCCGGGTAACCGGTATGTATCGCGACTGGTTTCTGGATTACGCTTCCTATGTGATCCTGGAAAGGGCCGTACCAGCCATAGAGGATGGATTTAAGCCTGTGCAACGCAGGATCATGCACTCTATGAAGGATCTTGACGATGGGCGCTATAACAAGGTCGCCAACATCGTTGGGCATACCATGCAATATCACCCCCACGGTGATGCCAGTATTGCAGACGCCATGGTGCAGATAGGACAGAAAGACCTGCTAATCGACACCCAGGGAAACTGGGGGAATATCCTTACGGGCGACAGGGCCGCAGCTTCCAGGTATATCGAAGCCCGCCTGTCTAAGTTTGCGCTAGATGTAGTATACAACCCCAAGATAACCGAATGGCAGGCGTCTTACGATGGCAGACGAAAAGAACCCATCAATCTACCGGTAATGTTCCCCATGCTTTTAGCACAAGGAGCGGAAGGAATAGCTGTAGGACTCTCTACAAAGATATTACCACACAATTTCATCGAACTCATCGACGCCTCTGTAAAGCATTTGCAGGGGAAGCGATTTCAGTTGGTACCAGATTTTCCAACGGGCGGTATCATGGATGCCACTAATTATAACGATGGCCTTAGAGGTGGAAAGATTAGAAGTAGGGCAAGGATCAACCAGGAGGATAAGAACACCTTGGTGATCACCGAGATACCTTATGGCGCTACCACTTCATCCCTTATAGATTCTATCCTGAAAGCCAATGACAAAGGGAAGATCAAGATCAAGAAGATAGAAGATAATACAGCTGCCGAGGTGGAGATCCTGATACACATCCCCAGCGGTATCTCGCCGGATAAGACCATAGATGCCCTGTATGCGTTTACTAGTTGTGAGACGTCTATATCTCCTCTGGGATGTGTGATAGAAGACAACAAACCCCTGTTTATAGGGGTTGCCGAGATGCTTAGACGATCCACAGACCGAACGGTAGAACTGCTGAAAAGCGAGCTCGAGATAAAACTTTCCGAACTAGAAGAGCAATGGCATTTCGCTTCCCTGGAAAGGATCTTTATAGAAAACAGGATATACCGCGATATAGAAGAAGAAGAAACCTGGGAAGGTGTTATTGCCGCCATCGATAAAGGATTAAAGCCTCATATAAAACATCTTAAGCGCGCGATTACCGAAGAAGATATAGTAAGGTTAACCGAGATCCGAATTAAGCGTATTTCAAAATTCGATATAGACAAAGCGCAGCAAAAGATTGATGCGTTGGAAGATAGCATAGCTGAAGTAAAGAATCACTTGAATAATCTTATCACCTACGCTATCGACTATTTTAAGCGTTTGAAGAAGGAGTATGGAGCCGGAAAGGAGCGCAAGACAGAAATAAGGATGTTCGACGATATCGAGGCCACCAAGGTAGTTATACGCAATACGAAATTGTATGTAAATCGGGAGGAAGGTTTTATAGGTACCAGCCTTCGTCGCGACGAATACGTGACCGATTGTAGTGATATAGACGATATTATAGTGTTCACACAAGACGGAACCATGATGGTGACCAAAGTGGATGCCAAGACCTTTGTAGGTAAAGGGATCATACATGTGGCGGTGTTCAAGAAGAAAGACAGCCGTACCATTTACAATATGATCTACAAGGATGGGGCAAGAGGGGCCACCTATGTGAAACGATTTGCGGTTACCTCTATCACCCGCGACAAGGAATATGATCTCACCGCAGGAAGTAAAGGCTCCAAGGTGTTGTACTTCACGGCTAATCCAAATGGGGAAGCGGAGGTTGTAACCATCTTACTAAGGCAATCCGGCAGCATTAAGAAACTTAAATGGGATCTCGATTTTGCCGATATACTCGTAAAAGGCAGAGCTTCCAAAGGAAATATAGTCACCAAGTACACGGTAAAACGCGTAGAGCTTAAGGAGAAGGGGTTATCAACGCTAAAACCACGTAAGATCTGGTTCGATGAGACCATACAGCGTCTCAATGTGGACGGACGCGGAGAGCTGCTGGGGGAATTCACCAAGGAAGACAGATTATTGATAGTGCGACAAAACGGAACGGTAAAAACAGCCATCCCAGAGGTAACCATGCATTTTGACGATGATATGATCATCCTTGAGAAATGGGAGCCAAAGAAGCCAATTTCGGCGATATACTGGGAGGGTGAGAAAGAGTTATTCTACGTAAAACGATTCCTGATCGATAATCCCGATAAGGAAGAATTGATCATTTCAGACCACCCTAAATCCTACCTGGAAAAGATATTTACCGATCATCGCCCAATGGCCGAAGTGGTATTTGTGAAGGAGCGAGGTAAGGATCGCAAGCCGAACATGGAGGTGAACCTGGAGGAGTTTATCGCTGTAAAAGGCATTAGTGCGCTTGGAAATCAGCTTACCAAGGATAATGTGCTAGAGATCAACGCCATGGATCCACTGCCGTACGAAGCTCCGAAACCACTTCCGGCGGAAGAGATCGATGTGGTGGACGAAGAAGCGGTTTCTTCAGATGCTTCAGAAGAAAACAAGAAATCATCCAAAGATGAGGACAATGACCCGGCTGCCGACATAGACGAGGAAGGGCAAACCAAGTTATTCTAGAAAGATGAGAAAGTTTATAAAGGAGTTCAAGGAGTTCGCCGTAAAAGGAAATATGATCGATATGGCCGTAGCGGTTGTGATCGGTACAGCCTTTAACGGCGTTGTAAGCGCACTGGTAAAAAAAGTGATCATGCCGCCACTGTCACTTCTCACAGAAGATGTAACGCTGTCTAACCGAAAATATGTACTTAGAGAGGCTTCCGGTAAAATGGAAGAGGTAGCGATAGGATATGGGGAGCTTATCGAAAAAATGATCGACTTCCTAATCATCGCTCTCACCATCTTTATTGTGATAAAGGGAATGAACCGATTTAAAAGTAAGGCTGAAGATCCTAAGGATAAAGCGGTGGAAACCCCCAAGAATATTGAGCTTTTATCCAATATAGAGCGATTAATGGAAGAGCAGAACGAGCTGCTGAAGAAAGAATAACAAACCCACTGGAATTGGTTACTTTACTAGAGTAGGTGGCCCGAAATTAATTGGATATTTTGGTAGCCGAGGCCTTGCTTCTCCCGGATTTACCCACTTCATTGAACTCGAAGGTATAACTGTTGTCTTTAGTGGTTAAGATCTTTATATGAATGGCCTTTTCCTCTGCCATACTTTTCGGATTTAGTTTGCGCAACACATATTCGCAATCGTTTATCCACCTGATCTCTGCCGTATCTATACTTTCCTTGTAGTATTCTATCTCTATGCTGTCATTGCGTACTATACGTGTAGTAAACACCTCTGTGCCGCTTACAGCTTCAAACTGAAAGGTTCCGGTCCTGAAATTGCTGCAGTTTCGTTCAACTTCGTAGCAGGAAAGCAGTAGAAAGAGTAGTGAAAAGTAGGGCAGTAAGCGCATTTTTGAGATTTACCGCAAATTTCCGAAAATCCTGATAAATAAATTAATTTTTAAAGGATTTAAAACTTCCATCCTTGTAAAAGATCACGATTCGTTCAATATCGGAGTCTCGGATAGGGGATTTGGGTGTTTTTTCCGGAGAATTTTCCGTTTCCACAGGACTTTGAGAAACTTTGGGTGCTTTGGGAGCAGATTTTTCTATAATTTTTTCTGAAGGAAAATTTCCTTTCCCATTGAGTAACCAATACAATTCTACTTCGGGGTAGTGCTGAATAACCTTCATCACAAAATCCAGGCTAGGTTTATTCCGGCCCGATAAAAGGTGTGAAATAGTGGAGCGGTTCACCTCGATCTCTTCCGAAAAAGAGGTGGCCGAAATACTGTAATAATCCAGTATTTTCTGAAGCCTTTTTGCGAATTCTGCACTGTTTACCATTGTAAATCCTTTCTGCTGTATAAAACGTTTACAAATGTAAATTATTATGCTGAAATTAGCTAATAAAATAGAAATACTTCAGCAATATTATTGAATATATACTTCATATAAAATAACATAAAACATTGAAAATAAATAATATATATTATGTATTTAATTGACAACCGGTTTTTCGGTGATCTTTGGAGCAGATCTGAAGGTTTTTGTTTACAAGTATATACGAAACAGGATCACATTATTGTTTACAATTGTAAACACGCCTTTGTTTACCTTTGTACACAGTATGAAAATCGAGCAACAGTATTCCCGCTTATTTCGAGCTCCTTTGGAGGGCCGGTACATTCATAATGAACACATTTCTCCCCTGCTGGAATCGGCTTCAAAATTTGCAAAAGTTGAGGTGGTGGGTCATTCTCAAAATGGACTACCTATACATAAGGTCACCCTGGGGTATGGAGAAAAAAAAGTGTTTGCCTGGTCGCAAATGCATGGAAACGAATCTACTACCACCAAGGCGCTATTCGATTTTCTGCAATTATTTCAGCAAAAAGAAGCGTTACAACAGGAGATTTCCATCTTTTTATCTCAATATACCTGTGTATTCATCCCTATTTTAAATCCGGATGGCGCATTGGCCTATACCCGTGTAAATGCCAATGAGGTGGACTTAAACAGGGATGCGCTTGATCTAAGCCAGAAAGAAAGCCGCATCCACAGGAAGATATTGGAAGAATTTAAACCCGATCTCTGCCTGAATTTACACGATCAGCGCACTATTTACGGCACCGGCGACGGTAATCCGGCAACGGTTTCCTTTTTATCGCCTGCCGCCTCCCCGTCAAGGGAAGTCACAGCCGCCAGAGAGGAGGCTATGCGTAATATAGTTAGGCTTCGCGAGGCGTTAGAGCAGTTCATCCCGGGCTGCATAGGCCGTTACAGTGATACTTTTAACGAGAACTGCCTGGGAGATTATATCACCAAATGGGGCGTCCCCAGTATTTTATTCGAAGCCGGGCATTTTCCAGGGGATTATCAGCGGGAGAAGACCCGGGAGCTGATCTTCTACGCTTTTCTGGAATTATTTCACTTCACTAGCCTGGGTACAGATACTCCAGATCATAGGGATTATTTTAAAATTCCGGAGAATAAGGTCGATTTTAAGGACGTGATCATTAGAAATGTTCGCCTTTCGGGCCATGATGATGTGGTTTCCATAGGGATTCAATACACCGAAGTGTTAAAAAATGGTAAAATTTTGTTCGAACCTGTGGTAGATTCTATAGGTGATCTGGATCTATGGTATAGCCACTACGAAAACGATGGAAATAAGGGGTTCGTATTATTAAATTATCATAAAAAGGAGGGAATTGGTGAGAAAATAATAAGTATTATTGAGGAATTCTCAGGAAACGTGTTATTTTATTCAGGGAATAAGTAGTAATTTCGTATCATTATAAAGGTAAATATCCCTATAAATTAACACGTATGGCTAAATTTAAATTAGACGATACAGACCATCAAATATTAGACATGCTTATCGAAAATACCCGTACTCCCTTTACGGATATTGCGAAAAAACTTGGTATTTCGGCAGGAACAGTGCATGTGAGAGTAAAGAAAATGGAGGAAGCAGGCATCATTACCGGCTCTTCCTTAACCCTTGATTACAAAAAGCTGGGGTATTCTTTTATCGCCTATGTGGGCGTATTCCTGCACAAGACCTCCCAGACCCAGTTCGTACTGGAGCGAATTAGTGAGATCCCTTACGTAACGGTAGCGCATGTAACCACAGGAAAGTTCAATATCTTCTGTAAGATCCGTGCCAAGGATACCAGTCATGCCAAAGAGATCATTTATAAAATAGATGATATAGAGGGCGTGACACGTACCGAAACCATGATCTCACTGGAGGAAAGTATCAACGATAAGAAACGCCTTATGCACTCCATCTTTATGGAGATATAGAGTGTATAATAATTTTGTAAACCCCTTGGTGACTCGCTATAGGGGTTTTATTTTTTTCAGTAATTTTAAAACATGAAGCTAAAAGACGTCCAAACTACCGAATACAATTCTTTCTTCCAGGGCTACATGGACCAGGTAGGGGAATTGCCTTTGGTAGAAAATTTAAAAGATGGGTTGAAAACTTCGAAAGCATTTTTTAAAGGTATTCCACGGGAAAAGCAGGAATTCAGATATGCTGAAAATAAATGGACCCCTAAAGAAATACTGCTGCATCTCATCGATTCGGAAAGGATATTCTGTTATAGGGCATTAAGCTTTGCACGCAGTGAGCATGAAAGCCTTCCTAGTTTCGATGAAAATACTTTCGCTAAAAATTCCCGGGCAAATCCCAGGAGTTGGGAGGATCTGCTGGAAGAATACGTCGCTGTGCGAGTGGCTACAATAAAGCTTTTTGATAGTTTTAATGATGAAGTGCTCCTTCGAAAAGGCGAGGTTAAACAAAAGACATTATCGGTACGGGCCACCGGATTTATTATTTGCGGCCATGAAGCCCATCATAAAAGAATCATTACAGAAAGATACCTGTAGTAAGTTAATCTTCCTCGGGAACGCCTTCTTCTTCCTCTTCTTCTTCTTCATCTAAGTCTTCCTCGAGGTTCTTTTTATCGGGTAGTTCGCTAATTGGTTCGCTGTAGTCGGCCTCATCGTAATCATCTTCATCAAAATTGGCCATACTCGATACCAGCCTGGAGCTTACCTTCACTAAATAAATACAGTCATCGGTGCGCACTTCCACCGCTTCAACGGTTTCGTTCCTGGCATTCTTAAAAACGATCACATGATCATCGTCATACCCATCGGGATATTTTTCTACCAGCAGGGAGAGTATTTCGGGAGTGAGTTTCTTATAGTCGACAATAATTCGTTTCATCGCTTGGGGACTTGATGGTTATCAGGTTAAATCTACTAAAAAAATAATTTATCCAATATGTTGTTCCTTTAAATTTTTCGGGAGAGGGATTCGTAATAAGAAAAGGCCTCCAGGATGAGTGTATCCCGCACTTCGCAGTTGATCTTATACTTGCCAAAATCTTCCAGTAGCACAAAATATACTTTTCCGTTGCTGTTCTTTTTGTCGTAAATAAGCAGTTCTGAAATAGCCTCTATATCGGCCTTACTAAACGATCTCTTTTCAAATATAGACAGGATTGCGCGGCATATCTTATCTCTGGATGGCTTCGGAAAACCAAGCATTTCGCCAGAAATATAAGTAGCCAGTATCATCCCGATGGCAATGGCATCGCCGTGCAGCAATGCGGTCTTCACATCCTTCCGAAGGAAATGAGACTCGATCGCATGCCCTAGAGTATGGCCGTAATTAAGAAGTTTACGCAAACCTTTTTCGATGGGGTCTTCGCGTACGATCTTTTCCTTTATAAGCACCGATTCCCAGATAAGCGCTTCGCAATCTTCCGAATCAAGCTGCATGGGCACCACCTTGTCGAAGTAGGCTTCGGAAGCAATAATACCATGTTTTAGCATTTCGGCCTTGCCCGACCTGAAATGAGCCTGCGGCAGGCTTTGCAGGAATAGGGTATGTAGCAGCACCAGTTCCGGCTGCCTTATCACCCCAACCTGGTTCTTCAGGCTTCCCAGGTCTACGCCTGTCTTGCCACCCACCGATGCGTCTACCATGGCGAGCAGGGAAGTGGGGATGTTGATAAATGGGATCCCTCTCTTAAAGGTGGAGGCTACAAATCCGCCCAGGTCTGTCACCACGCCACCTCCCAGGTTAATGAGCAGGCTGTGCCTGTCTGCCTGTAAGGAGGAAAGCTGGTTCCAGAGCTCCAGGCAGCTATGGATGTTCTTGTGTTCTTCCCCCGCCGGGATCTGCAAGACCGTGGGTTGGGTGTTGGTGCTTAGCGCGTCGCGCAGTGTTTGAAGGCAATATTGGTGCGTATTGGTATCGGTGAGAACAAAGATCTTCGAATAGTTTTCCCGGGTGAGATGCGTATTAAGGACCTCCCAGATGCCCGTCCCGCCATACACATTCCCCATGTTCTTTAATTGTGCCATCAAACAGATTTAGTTGTTTAGTGTGACCTCAAATCTAACTATATTTGTTTAGAATATTGAATAAACATGGTTTCAAAAAACTGCTTCGAAGATACCGAGACCGCCTTTAAGCTAAAGAGCGATTCTGAGTTGGAAAGGGCCTATTTCCTGTTTAAAATGATAGCAAACGAACCGCTGGTAAGGATTGGGACAGCGGCCACTCGTTTTGCCCTAAACCTGCACCTGCCGGTGGAGGGATTGATACGCTCTACGGTCTTCGATCATTTTTGCGGCGGGGTGAACGAAAGCGATTGTTTGCCCACCGTTGATAATCTGTACGCCGCCGGAGTGCACTCTGTGCTCGATTATTCTGTGGAGGGGAAGGAAGCAGATACGCAGTTCGACAAGACGAAGGAAAAGGTGATCGAGCTTACCTATTTTGCCCGTGACAAGGAGGCTATGCCGTTCTCTGTGTTCAAGCCTACCGGCCTGGGACGCTTTAAGATATGGCAGAAGGTTACAGCCGGGGAGGCCTTAAATGAGGCCGAGCAGGCCGAGTGGGAGCGGATCGCAGGGCGCTACGACGCTACTTGTAAGGTGGCATTTAACTGCAACGTGGTTTTACTTATCGATGCCGAAGAGAGCTGGATGCAGGATGCTGCCGATGCCCTGGCCGAGCAGATGATGGAAACCTACAACCGGGAAAAGCCTATTGTTTACGACACCCTGCAGTGCTACCGTCACGACCGGCTGGAATATTTAAAAGCGCGGCATAAGCGCGCGAAAGAGAATGGCTATAAACTGGGCTTTAAGGTGGTGCGCGGCGCGTATATGGAAAAGGAGAACGAAAGGGCAGAGGAGAAGGGCTATCCTTCCCCTATATGCAGCAGTAAGCAGGCAACCGACGAAAACTTTAATGCCGTAGTACGGTATATAATGGACCACCTGGAGGATATCCATTTGTTTGTGGGTAGCCACAATGAGCAAAGCAGTTACCTGGCCATGGAGATCATGGAGCAGAAAGGGCTGGCAAAGAACGACCCCAGGGTGTGGTTTGGGCAGCTTTACGGTATGAGCGACCATATTACCTACAACATGGCCGCCGAAGGCTATAATGTAGCCAAGTACATCCCTTTTGGGCCGGTAAAAGACGTGATGCCTTATTTAATACGAAGGGCCGAAGAGAACACCTCGGTTGCCGGGCAGACCAGCCGGGAGCTAACCTTGTTAAAGAAGGAAAAGGCCAGAAGGGGCATCTAAGGGAACTGTCAAATCACAATAGACAAATAACAAAAAATCTCAAATTTTAATTTTCAATATCAAATTGTGATTTGAATATTGGAGCTTGATCATTATTTGAGTTTTGAGTATTGGAGCTTGTAATTTATTTGAGATTTGGATATTGGAGTTTGTAATTTAATTGTGATTTGGGTATTGGAGCTTGTAATTTCCAATATGAAGCTCAATATTCCCCCACACCGTAGAGGAGTTGTTTCATTTTGCTGCCTGTGATCTCAACGGGCCTGTAGGTATGGTCGAATTTCTCGATGGTAAGATTTATGCTTTTTTTCAGGGTAATAAAATCTTGTGGAATTTTCTCGTTACATAAATCCTCGTTTTCATAACTATCCAGCATAATTGCAAATTTTTCGTAGAATTTACGGCTATCATTTATAAATGAATTATAAGTGCCAATAAAATGTAAAAGTCTATCAATGGAAAAGTCCAGATCTATTTGCATATTTGAGACTTCTAATTGCGAGAGCTCTGATGACCTGAGAAACTTTAGACGATTTATAAAGTTATCTAAATGCAAGTTTATTGTAAGCCAGTCATCTGAATCACGGCATTCATTTAATGAAGTTTTATATTTAATAGGGTTAGTGTAATCGGTGAATAGTTGTTCAAGATCAAGAATTAGATCTTTGTTGCCTTTTTTGAGATATACAGATTCAAAATAAACAGTATTAAGGTCATTATACATTTGTAAGGTAAAATCCATTACGCATTCAATTTCTTGTAACATATTGGTTTTATCCGATTTACGGATATCACTATTGCTAAACAATGAAATCATGGAATGAATAATAGAAGCATACATGTTCTCTCCTAGTATATTCCCTAAGTTAAATCCCTGCCTTTTATTCATACCGTATTCGAATTGTTGTTTCGCTATGGCAAATTCCTTAAAATTATTAGGGTTAGATATTTTATGCATATCATTGAGGGTATTCACTGTTGTGAAATGATGGTCTAATGCTAGAGACTTTTCATACAATATTTTAATAATCTCTATTCCCTTCGAGTATCTTACTTTGTCGATTTCGGCCGTCCGTAAAAATAATAACTGACTTATTGAATCTCTTAAGATAATGTGGCCTATAAAGGATTGAACATAAGTTTCTTTCTTATTCTGCTTATTCATGGACAAGCGTATCAACTTTAATTTTTCTTCCAGAATAAGTAATTTTTTACTGTAACTGTTTGTTATTTTCTGGATTTCATAATTAAGGTCGGAAAGACAATTATCAATCTCATTTATGTCCTTGGTATTGGCGGCTCCTTTTTGATTTAAGGAAAATATGCATAATAGGATCAGTAGAAGATATTTTAACATTTAATGAATGAGGTTGGAACGAATAAAAAAAAGCAACCTGAAGACCTGCAGTTCTAACTCCCCAGTTAATAATAACAAAATCATTCAGGTTGCAAATTGGATTTAAAACAGTTCAAATTTTAGTAGAAAAATCAACAGAAACAACTGCTCCCACTGTGCTTTCATGAAATTCAACCATTATTTCACGAAATCCGACTTGCCTCGTTTCCACTTAGAATTCATTTTATAGAGTTCAATGCACGTAACCTTTTGTAGAGTAAAACAGTAGATGAAAAAACGAAATATTGCTATAATTTTAGGTTAACCCCAAAGCAATTTTTCTATGAGAGATTCACTACTTAAATGCTTGCTTATATTTTACATGCTTATTAACCCTTATGTCGAAATTATTTCACAAAGCCTGGATCCGGAAATTCTTAATTCTAAAGAGTATGAAGACCTATTGAAAATGTTTAATGAATATTACGGCGATTCTATTAATCAGGAGCAAATCGCAAGATCCTACATCAAAAAAGCCAGGAAGGATGGTGATACTATTAAAATGGCCAGAGGTTATGATCGACTTTCTAGGATATTTCACTTTGAAAAAAGCATAAAGTTCGCCGATAGTGTGATTATTCTAACAAAAGGAACAAGACATAAAACTTATCCCGCACTTGGTTATATCCTTAAAGGATATTTATACGATCAGAACATGGATTTCATTAATTCCAATATAAACTACTTAAAAGCGTACAGAATAGCCAAGCGACATAAGAACCTACAGCAACAAGTTCATGTAATGCAACCATTAATAGCTAATAAAATAATTTGGGGGGATAAGCATGAAGCTATCAGATTACAACATGTTCGAGAAAAGATAGTTCGAAGTAAAGATTACATCCATCTTCTAAAAGAATTAACTAGGTCGAATGCGCAAATTGATTTAAATCAATTGTATATAAACGAGCTTTTAAGTTCTAATTCTAACTATGTTTTTTGTCACTTGAATCTTAAAAATTATGATTCCACACGATATTATCTAAAAAAGGGTGATAATCTTTTAAATGACTATAAAGGGGTAGACAGACAAGAATTTATTTATTGGTATATGGAAGTCGAATTGGAACTTTCATATTATATACATGAATTTGGGAGAGTTATTGAAATTGCAAAAATTTTATTGAAGAAGCAAGATCATATCGATCCATATTCCTTAATGAACATTAATTATCACACGGGTTTAGCTTTAAAGAAATTAGGATATAATAAGGAAGGATTGAAATATCTGGTAAACGCTGATTCATTGGTGGATTCAAACGATTTACAATTATTGCCTAAAGATAGAAATCTCTTCGTGGCTCTAAACGACCATTACCGAGCTGTTGGGGATGTAAAAAGTCAAATAAAATATTTAAGAAAACTAATTAAGACCGACAGTATAGCAAAAATTAATTTAAGGTATTTTGAACCGAGTATGATTAGAAACCTTGAAACACCCCAATTACTAAATGAAAAAGAACTCTTGATTTCGGCTCTGGAGAAAAAGAACAAAATTTCTTTTATTTTGAATATGGGTGTTGTGATACTATTAATTTTAAGTCTAATGTCCTTGATATATTACATGCTAAAAAGGAGAAAGGATAGAAAGTACTTTAATAAATTAATAGATAAAACTTCCAAAAGTAAGGGATATGAGAATAATAAATATGCATACGATATTTCCTCGGATGTTATAAATTCCATCTTAAAAAAGTTGGAGAATTTTGAGAAGGAACAAGAATATTTATCAACAGATATTTCACTGCAGACAATGGCAAAATTGTTTGACAGTAATGCAAATTATCTATCGCGTGTAATTAATTTAAAAATAGGCAAGAATTTCTCACAATATATAAACGACTTAAGGATAGACTATGCTGTGCGAAAAATATCAAACGATAAAAAATTTCGAAAATATACTATAAAGGCAATTGGCGAAGAATGTGGATATCGTAATGCCGAGTCGTTCTCCAAGGCATTTTACAGAAGAAATAAAATATACCCTTCCAATTACATCAATAAATTAAATAAAACAGATCCTATGTGGTAATCTTAGTTCGTATCGATTTTAAGTGAACTAATTTTAGCCTTATTCTCACAATTCTCCACAGAGAACTTGATAGGTTGCGCATTCACTTCCCCCCGTATCACATACACCTTACACGAATCTTTGGACGTATCGCTTTCACCAAAGAGCACTTCGCCATGTAGTAAGACGCTTTGGATAGCGGTGCTATCCAGGCTATGCTGGGTGAGCAGTTGCTGGGCCTCAGGGGAGATGGTTAATTTCTTGGACCGGATATTTTTGAGGGTGCGGGCATTGGGCCCGTAATCGCAGGAGGTCTTCTTGCCGCCTAAAAAGAACATAAGGATGATGATCCCAATTACAAATCCTCCGGAGTACCAGGCAACACGCTTTATAAGTTTCATTAAAATATAAGAAGGTTAATGTCGCTATAACCCATATCGAACCAGTCTGCTATAGCTTTATTCGTTAAAATACCGCGGTAAAAATACAAACCGTTCTTCAAACCCTGGTCATAACGGATGGCATTTTCCAGTCCGCCGGATTCGGCGATCTCCAGCAGGTAGGGGGTGAAGATATTGCTAATAGAGATGGATGCTGTTTTCGGGTATCGCGCCGGGATATTGGGTACGCCGTAATGGATCACATCGTACTTAATATGGGTGGGCTTATCGTGAGTGGTCATTTCGGTGGTTTCGAAACAGCCTCCCATATCCACACTCACATCGATGATCACCGCACCGCGTTTCATATTCTCCACCATGGTTTTGGTCACGATAATAGGGGAGCGGTTCTGGCCGCGCACGGCTCCTATGGCCACATCGCAGCGCCTCAAGGCTTTCAGGAGGTTCTTTGGTTGTATGGTCGAGGTATACAGGGTACGCCCCACATGGGTCTGCAACTTCCGAAGCTTGGTGATGGAGCTGTCGAACACCTTTACATTGGCCCCAAGTCCCAGGGCAGACCGCACGGCAAACTGTCCCACAGTCCCGGCGCCTATCACCACTACCTCTACGGGCGGGACACCGCTAATATTACCAAACAGCAGGCCGTTGCCTTTTTTGGCATTCACCATGAGTTCGGAAGCGATAAGGATGGCGGCCGTTCCCGCGATCTCACTAAGTGCCTTTACGGCGGGATAGCTGTGATCTTCGTCTTTTATGAATTCGAAGGCCAGGGCCGTGATCTTTTTCTTGGAAAGGGTATCGAAATAAGATTGCTGCCGGGTCTTTAACTGTAAGGCAGAGATGAGTACGGTCTTGGGTTTAATGAGTTCCAGCTCTTCCAGGGTAGGAGGTTCTACCTTCAGGATCATAGGGCAGCCAAATACTTTCTTGGTATCGTTGGTTAAGATGGCGCCGGCATCGTTGTATTCCTGGTCTGAGAATCCGGCCTCTTCGCCAGCTCCGTTCTCAATTAATACCTTGTGGCCGTTGGCAGTGATAGCTGTTACGGCATCGGGGGTAAGGCAGATGCGTTTCTCCTGAAAATACGTTTCTTTGGGAATCCCGATGAACAGTTCACCTTTTTGTCGGGCAATTTCCAGTTTTTCTTCCTGGGGAAGGAGTTGAGCCTTGGTGAAGGGTGACTTAGGTTTGGCCATGAGCAATCATTGGTTGATAGTCCTAAGTTACATAAATAAACTCGAATCTGAAATCTTGAAATTATTTAAAGAGGTCCTTTATTTGATCCCAGGTAGATTTTTTCTCCATGAGCTCGGCTTCGAAGGATTTGAGATCCTTTCCTCTTATTTTATTAAATAATTTTGCCCGGATAAGGTACACAGCAGGTACAACAACGAGCATTAAAGGAATAATGTAGTATATTTCCAGTTCATCGAGGCTATTACTTTCGTTGATCACTCCCCATAATTGAAAGGCATACATGGCAATAGGAACCAGAATGATCCAGTGCCACCAGTGTTTACAGGTGAAGAACCAAAGTAATAGAAGATAGAGTGGAATTGCCTTGCTTGTAAAATACCAGGCAAAAGAATACCAGTTCGGAAAACTGGTTTCTAAACGAAATAGGGAAGTTTCCCAGATTTGTGTTTCTGGGAAACTTTCATATGCATATAAAAGAAATGGAGTTATAGCAATCAATAAGACTACTATACCGCCAACAAATAGTCCTCTATTATCCGTTTTGGAGTGGAGGTAATTTTTTCGGGTTGATTTGCTGTTCGGTTTGTCCATCTTCGATGCTTTCCGGCGTACAAGAAACGAATAATCCGGCTCCAAAGAGTGCAACGATCAAAAGGTACTTTGTTAATTTCATAATACTAGTTTTTGTGAGGTTTATACTACAAACCTATCACGAAATAAAACAAGTATTTAAATTAAGTTCTCCGTATCTTTATTAGTTATGCTTTGGGCAAAAAAATGCACCTTAAAAATATTGCGATTTGGGGCAAACATTTAAAAGTACGGATACCTTGGATGTGTCGTCACTACTCTATTTCACTGGCTTTATGCTTAATGTTCGACTTCCGTTTTCGTTTTTGATTAGTTCAATTTTTGTGCTCTCTCCCGGAAGCAAATCTTCTACTTTTTCCGGCCATTCTACAAAATTCCAATGTCCGGAATATAAATAATCTTCTATACCAATATCGAGTGCTTCATCCAGACTTTCCAGCCTGTAAAAATCGTAATGATATAGTTTTTCGTTGTCTAAAAGGTGTTCGTTTACAATTGAGAAAGTTGGACTGCTAACTGAATCCACAACCCCGAGATTTTTTGCGATCTGCTTTATAAGTGTCGTCTTCCCGGTTCCCATTTCCCCATAGAACAAGAGGGTTTTACTGGATGATCCAGTTAAAACCTTCTCCGCCACTTCGGGCAGTTCTTGTAATGTATAGGTTAATTCCATATAAGCGGGTTGGCACAAATATATAATAAAAACTCGATTATTTGCTAAAAAACTCGATAATCTGTAATAATGAGGAAAACTCCTACGCTATTTGGGGTCCAGCACAGCGAAAGGAATAACCATTTCCTCCAGCGAGACACCTCCATGCTGGTAGGTGTTTCGATAGTAACTTACATAGTGATTGTAATTGTTGGGGTAGGCGAAGAAAAGATCTCCCTTGGCAAATATA
Source organism: Pukyongia salina (assembly GCF_002966125.1). GTDB lineage: Bacteria > Bacteroidota > Bacteroidia > Flavobacteriales > Flavobacteriaceae > Pukyongia > Pukyongia salina. The sequence goes on along the minus strand of NZ_CP027062.1, from coordinate 2,917,528 downwards.
AACGAGCTGCTCATGTGGATAGAGGGTAGCTTGATCCTCCCCGGATCCACAGCTGCCAGTACGTCTTTTTCTTCGTAGGTAAGGCTCTTACCGGTCTTGTACCGCAAATTTAAACTGGTGTTCTTGTCGCCTATCACCTTAGAGGGGTTCTTCACGTTGATGGTCCCGTGGTCTGTGGTGATGATAAGTTTGAAGCCCAGTTGCGCGGCTTGCTGGATGATGTTCATCAAGGGTGAATTTTTAAACCAGCTTTGGGTTAACGATCTATACGACTTATCGTTAGACGCTAATTCCTTGATCACTTCCATTTCGGTTTTAGAATGCGACAGCATATCCACGAAGTTATAGACGATCACGGTGAGGTCTTCATCCTTATGACTCTTGAAATTCTCCTCCAGGCGTTTTCCTTGTTTTAAGGAAGATATCTTGTGGTAGCTCCAGTTGAGGTCTAAACCAAGCCTCCTTAACTGCGCTTCCAGAAATTCTTTTTCGTACATGTTCTTGCCGCCTTCGTCTGTATCGTTAAGCCAGTACTTGGGGAATTGCTTCTCCATGTCACTTGGCATAAGGCCCGAAAAGATGGCATTACGCGCATATTGAGTGGCGGTGGGTAGTATGCTGTAGAATAATTCTTCCTGTTCTTTCTTATACACATTGGTTAAAAACGGCTCGAAGGCCTTCCATTGATCGAAACGCAGATTATCGATCACGACCAGTAGTGTTGGCTTACCTTGCTTTAGCTGTGGCTGTACCTTTTCTTTAAATAAGGTGTGAGACATAATAGGTGCATCGTCTGCACCATTGAACCAGTTGGGGTAGTTTTTATCGATAAACTTACAGAACTGGTTGTTCGCTTCTATCTTCTGCGATTCCAGGATCTCGAACATTCCGCTGTCTTCAATATCTTCCAATTGCAGTTCCCAGTAAACTAGTTTCTGATACAACTCTGCCCATCCCTGGTAGCTATTGATCATAGACATATCCATAGCGATCTTCCGGAATTCCTGCTGGTAGCTCGAGGTTGTCTTTTCGGAGATAAGCCGTGAGTGGTCGAGGTTCTTCTTCAGGCTGAGCAAGATCTGGTTTGGGTTCACCGGTTTAATAAGGTAGTCTGCGATCTTAGACCCAATTGCTTCCTCCATGATATATTCTTCCTCACTTTTGGTGATCATTACCACGGGCAGTGAAGCCTGTCGTTCCTTGATCTCTGCGAGGGTCTCCAGGCCTGTGAGTCCGGGCATGTTCTCGTCCAGGAAAACGATATCGAAATTGTCCTTTTTAATTTCCTCCAGGGCCTCGGTACCACTTTGAGCTGTGGTGACCACGTAATTTTTACCTTCAAGGAATAGTATGTGAGGTTTTAGCAGGTCGATCTCATCATCAACCCAAAGAACTTTTATGTCGCTCATATATGTATATTTGTTTATGTATTTAGAATGACCGTGACGCCACGTCTGTAAGGAGAATCAAATTTAATTCCGAAGTCGATCAAAATCACGGCTGGCCCTATTAATTAAAAGTTAAAGTTTGAAGCAGAAACCCAAACTCACCATAGTAAACGACCCTATCTACGGTTTTATTACCATCCCGGGACCGCTTATTTATAAATTGATCGAACACCGATATTTTCAGAGACTGCGAAGAATAAGTCAGATGGGAATGTCGTACCTCGTATATCCCGGTGCCCACCACACCAGATTTCATCACGCCCTTGGCGCGCTGCATCTTATGACGCGGGCTGTGACCATCCTAAAAAAGAAAGGCATCGAGATCTCGAACGAAGAGGAAGAGGCCTTGTGTGTGGCTATCCTATTGCACGACATTGGCCATGGGCCGTTCTCTCACGCCATGGAACACAGCATAGCCGAAGATGTTACCCATGAGCAGATCTCACTGTATTTCATGGAGGTTTTGAACAAAGAATTCGGCGGACAGTTATCCATGGCTATTTCCATATTTAAGAACGAATATCCAAGAAAATTCTTTCATCAGTTAATTTCGAGTCAGTTGGATATGGACCGTATGGATTATCTAAAGCGGGATAGTTTCTATACGGGAGTTGCCGAAGGAACCATTAGTTCAGACAGGCTTATTGCCATGCTGCATGTGCAGGATGACCAGTTAGTGGTAGAGGAGAAAGGTATCTATTCTGTTGAAAAATTTATTGTAGCCCGCAGGTTGATGTACTGGCAGGTCTATCTGCATAAAACCGGAATCGTGGCCGAGCAGTTACTGGTAAATCTGCTAAAGAGGGCAAAAGAGCTTACACAGAAGGGGGTAAAATTACCGGCTAGTGATGCACTTTCTTTTTTTCTGAAACGGGACGGGGAAACCCTAATATTCAATGAGGACACCCTGGAGCTTTTCGCAAGGCTGGACGATTACGATATTATTTCGGCTATGAAGATGTGGCAGCAGAATGACGATTTTGTACTTCGGAATATTTCGGAGATGTTATTAAATAGGGAACTCCTGAAGATCAAACTTCAGAATAAACCCTTTTCAGAAGAAAAAGTTCAGCAAAGAATAAAAGAGGTTCGGCAGAAACATAATATTTCACAACGGGAAGCAACCTATTTCGTATTTACGGGTCATATTAGTAATCAGGCTTACAGCATGGAGAAGGACACTATAAATTTACTTACCCGTAGCGGGAAGGTGATAGATGTAGCTAAAGCCAGTGATCAGCTTAATCTGAAAGCACTTTCAGAAAAGGTGGTAAAATATTATCTGTGCTACCCCAAGTCTGATTAATGAACCTTTTTTTCTATTTTTGCAACACTGAAATCTAAACATGAAATTTACAGCCACCCAGATTGCGGGGATACTTAACGGGGAAGTAGAAGGCAATGCAGATGTTGAAGTATCTAAATTAGCGAAGATCGAGGAGGGATCGGAAGGAAGTTTAACCTTTCTGGCCAACCCGAAGTACACCCAGTTTATTTATACCACCGAGGCTTCGGTGACTATAGTTGATAAGGATTTTGTGGCTGAAAACGATATCTCCACTACCTTGATCCGTGTAGAAGATGCCTACAAGGCGTTTTCCCAGCTCCTGGAATATTACAACCAGGTAAAGATGAACAAATCGGGGATCGAACAACCGGTCTTTATTTCCGAAAGCTCACAAATGGGTGATAACCTGTACCTGGGCGCCTTTTCCTATATAGGAGAGAAAGTGCGAATTGGCGATAACGTAAAGATCTATCCTAATGTCTACATTGGTGATAATGTGGAAATAGGTGATAATGTAGTTGTTTTTGCCGGCGCGAAGATCTATTCCGAATCTGTGATTGGCAATAATTGCGTGATTCACAGCGGGGCGATCGTGGGTGCCGACGGTTTTGGCTTTACGCCCAACGAACAGGGAGAATACTCTAAAGTTCCTCAAACGGGGAATGTGATCATAGAAGACAATGTAGACGTAGGCGCCGGTACCACTATAGACAGGGCCACCTTGGGCTCTACTGTGATACGGAAAGGGGTGAAACTGGACAACCAGATCCAGATCGCTCATAATGTAGAAATAGGGGAGAATACCGTGATCGCTGCTCAAACAGGAATAGCCGGATCTACCAAAATTGGAAAGAATTGCATGATAGGCGGCCAGGTAGGTATAGTGGGCCACCTTGTAATAGGAAACAATGTACGTATCCAGGCCCAGAGTGGTATTGGGCGCAATGTTAAGGACGATGAAGTGCTACAGGGATCGCCTGCCTTGAAATACGGCGATTACAACAAAAGTTATGTACATTTTAAAAACCTGCCAAAAATAATAGAGCGATTTAATACATTTGAAAAAAACCAGAACAATGAATAAATGTATGGTAAAACAGCGTACTATAGGTAAGGAGATTTCACTTACCGGCGTGGGATTACATACCGGAAAAGAGGTTACCATTACATTTAAACCTGCTCCCGAGAATTATGGTTATGCCTTTGTGCGTGTAGATCTGGAAGGCCATCCGGTGATCGAGGCAGATGCCAACTATGTGGTCAATACGCAGCGGGGAACCAATCTTGAGAAGCTGGGGGTGAAGATCCAGACTTCCGAACATGTATTGGCAGCCCTTGTGGGGATGGAGGTAGATAATTGTATGATCGAATTAAATGCTTCTGAACCTCCTATTATGGACGGCTCTTCAAAATTTTTCGTGGAGGCCATCGAAAAGGCGGGTATAGTTGAGCAGGAGGCACCCAGGGAAGAGTATATCATCAAAGAAGTTATCTCCTACACCGATGAGGAATCTGGGAGTGAGATAACCATTATCCCATCCGATGAATACCAGGTGACTACTATGGTCGATTTTGGGACAAAAGTTCTGGGAACTCAGAATGCTTCCTTAAAGCGCCTATCCGATTTTAAAGATGAAATCTCCGATGCGCGTACCTTTAGTTTTCTACACGAAATAGAGATGTTGCTGGAACACGGCCTGATAAAAGGTGGTGATCTTAACAACGCCATAGTGTATGTAGACAAGGAATTGTCTCCCAGCACTATGGAAAAGCTGCGTGAGGCCTTTAAAAAGGATAAGATATCTGTAAAACCCAACGGAATCCTCGATAACCTAACCCTGCATTATCCCAATGAAGCTGCCCGGCATAAACTCCTGGACGTAGTGGGAGACCTTGCGCTTATAGGGACGCGGGTAAGAGGAAAAGTGATCGCTAATAAGCCCGGACATTATATAAATACTCAGTTTGCGAAGAAACTTTCTAAAATGATCAAACTGGAGAACCGTAATAAGGTTCCGCAATTCGATGTTAACCAGCCTCCCGTAAAGGATGTGAACCAAATTATGGATATGCTACCACACAGGCCGCCATTTCTCTTGGTGGATAAGATCCTGGAGCTATCCGATTCGCATGTGGTTGGCCTAAAGAACGTGACCATGAACGAACCATTTTTTGTGGGGCACTTCCCGGGAGCACCCGTGATGCCAGGCGTTCTTATTGTAGAGGCAATGGCCCAGACCGGAGGGATACTCGCGTTGAGCACCGTGCCGGATCCCGAGAATTACCTCACTTACTTTATGAAGATCAACAATGTGAAATTTAAACAACAGGTAAATCCGGGGGATACGTTATTTTTCGATCTGAAGCTTATTTCTCCTATTCGCAGAGGGATCGTACACATGAATGGAAAAGCCTATGCCAATAATAAGTTGGTTACAGAAGCCGAATTAATGGCGCAGATCGTAAAAACTAAAAATATTTAAATGAATCAACCTTTAGCATATGTGCATCCCGGTGCGAAAATTGCCAAAAATGTGGTGATCGAGCCCTTTACCACCATCCACAGCAACGTGGTGATTGGTGAAGGAACCTGGATAGGGTCTAATGTCACCATAATGGAAGGCGCCCGAATAGGAAAGAACTGCAATATTTTCCCGGGTGCTGTGATCTCTGCCATTCCGCAGGATCTAAAGTTCAACGATGAAGATACCACTGCCGAAATTGGAGATGGTACCACCATCAGGGAATATGTTACCATAAACAGGGGTACTATAGATCGCGGTAAAACGGTAATTGGTAAGAATTGCTGGATCATGGCCTACTGCCATATCGCACACGATTGTATTGTGGGAGACAACTGTATCTTTTCAAACAACAGCACTCTGGCAGGCCACATTACGGTGGGAGACTACGTTGTGTTAGCCGGAATGACAGCCGTTCACCAGTTCTGTATGATTGGGAACCACGCCTTCGTTACAGGAGGATCCCTGGTAAGGAAAGATGTCCCGCCTTATGTGAAGGGAGCCCGTGAGCCTTTGTCTTATGTGGGGATCAACTCCATCGGACTAAGACGTAGAGGATTCAGCCCGGAAAAGATCAGGGAAATACAGAATATCTATCGCATCCTCTATCAGAAAAATTACAATACTACCCAGGCTTCAGAGATCATTGAAGCCGAAATGGAAGCTACTCCCGAACGGGATGAGATCCTTCAATTCATAAAGAACTCGAAGCGTGGAATCATGAAAGGCTACTTCAGTTCAAATTAATTCAGAAATAATACAATGGCAACTACTTCAGATATTAGAAAAGGATTGTGTATAAAGTACAATCACGACATTTATAAGATTATAGAGTTTCTCCACGTAAAACCAGGTAAAGGCCCGGCATTCGTACGTACCAAATTAAAAAGTGTTACCACCGGGAAGGTGATAGACAATACTTTTTCGGCAGGGCATAAGATAGAAGACGTTAGGGTGGAGACTCATAAATTTCAGTATTTGTATAATGAAGGGGATACCTTTCACTTTATGAATACTGAAGATTACACACAAATTCAACTTCAGAAAGATGCTTTAGACACCCCGGACCTGATGAAAGAAGGCGAAGTGGTGACTGTGATCATAAACACAGAGGACAACATGCCCTTGTCTGTTGAAATGCCTGCTCATGTGATCCTGGAAGTAACAGCCACAGAGCCGGGAGTAAAAGGAAATACCGCTACTAATGCAACTAAACCGGCAACTGTGGAGACCGGTGCACAAATTAACGTACCTTTATTCATCAACGAAGGAGATAAGATCAAGATCGATACAGATAAAGGTCAATACCAGGAACGAATCAAGGAATAGCTCGTATGAAATTCGGCACGCAACAAAAATTGGAAGATATTGCACAGATCTTAGACTGTGAATATGTTGGTGATGCCAACTTTCCTGTGCTGGGGATGAACGAGATACATGTAGTTCAGCCCGGAGATATTGTTTTTGTCGATCACCCGAAATATTACGATAAGGCCTTAAGATCCCTGGCTACAGTGATCCTTATCAATAAAAAGGTGGATTGCCCTAAGGGGAAGGCTCTCTTGATCTCGGATGATCCGTTTCGCGATTTTAATAAACTTACCAATCATTTCAACCCCTTCGAGCCTGCAAGGGCGGCTATAGCCGAAAATGCAGTAATTGGCAGGCATACCATCATCCAGCCTAATGTATTTATTGGCAACAATGTACAGATAGGTAACGATTGTTTGATCCATTCTAACGTGTGCATCTATGATAATACGGTGATTGGCAATAATGTAACAATACATTCGGGAACCGTATTGGGGGCCGATGCTTTTTACTATAAGAACAGGCCCGAAAATTACGACCGCCTGATTAGCGGGGGTAATGTGATCATAAAGGATAATGTAGACATAGGAGCCTTATGTACCATAGACAGGGGCGTATCTGCCTCCACGATCATTGGGGAAGGAACCAAACTGGACAATCAAGTACATGTAGGGCATGATTCGGTGATTGGCCGTCGTTGCCTTATTGCTTCCCAGGTAGGGATTGCAGGTTGTGTGCTTATTGAGGATATGGTTACCATCTGGGGACAGGTAGGTATTACCAGCGGAATAACGATTGGTGAAAAAGCCGTAATTTCTGCACAAAGCGGTGTGAGTAAATCGTTACCCGGCCATAAGTCGTATTTTGGAACACCGGCTGATGAATTCAGAAAAAAATATAAAGAGATTGCATCCATCAGGCTAATTCCGGATATAATCGATAAACTTGATAAAATACAATGAGTAAGAATGCCAAAGAGATCGTAAGGAGTTTTTATCAATCGGACATCCTTAAAGACGATACGGTACTTGAAAAATTCATGCATAAGGATATGGTCCTCATCTGGAACAGTGCCGATGGATTGAGCATCATGCATTACGATGATCTTGTAGAATTCTTTGCCGAAGTAAGGCGCTCTTATCACGATCTTAGGATAGAGGTTAGTCATTTACTCCAGGACGACAAACATATTACCATCCGGTATAAATATTACATCCGTACCATAGAGAACCCCGATGAAGAGCTGGGAATCGCTCATTTTATCGCTATTTGGGAGATTAAGGACGATCAGTTATATAGGGGTTACCAGGTAAGTCAGCCGGTTACAGACAAGGACGACACCCACGAATCTTACCATCGAGTTAAGGTTTAAAATTCTTTTATAACCCACTTCAAAGGGATATATTTGCACCCAAATTATTCATATAAATTTTTAAACTTCCATGAGTGTTTTAGTTAATAAGGATTCGAAGATAATTGTACAGGGATTTACCGGTAGCGAAGGAACGTTTCACGCCGAGCAGATGATCGAGTATGGAACCAATGTAGTAGGCGGGGTAACACCCGGAAAAGGAGGGCAAACCCATCTGGATAAGCCGGTTTTCAACACGGTTGAAGAAGCGGTTAAGAAAACAGCTGCTAATGTCTCCATCATCTTCGTCCCTCCGGCATTTGCTGCCGACGCTATCATGGAAGCTGCCGATGCAGGGATCGATGTTATTATAACCATTACCGAAGGTATTCCGGTTGCCGATATGATCAAGGCTGCCGATTACCTCAAGGACAGGGATTGCAGGCTTGTAGGTCCAAACTGTCCTGGTGTTATCACACCCGATGAAGCGAAAGTAGGGATCATGCCTGGTTTTGTTTTTAAGAAGGGAAGAGTGGGTATTGTATCTAAGTCGGGAACCCTAACTTACGAAGCGGCAGACCAGGTTGTTAAACAAGGACTGGGCATCACTACCGCTATTGGAATTGGTGGTGACCCGATAATTGGCACCACAACCAAAGAAGCTGTAGAATTACTTATTAATGACGAAGAGACCGAAGCGGTTGTAATGATCGGGGAGATTGGCGGACAACTGGAAGCAGACGCGGCCAACTGGTATAAGGAATCTGGCAGCACTAAACCTATCATTGGTTTTATAGCCGGTGAGACAGCACCTGCGGGCCGTACGATGGGGCATGCCGGCGCCATAGTAGGAGGTAGTGACGACACTGCTCAAGCCAAGAAGAAGATCATGAGAGCCTGCGGAATTCACGTGGTGGACTCACCTGCCGAAATTGGTAAAAGAGTTGCCGAGGTATTAAAATAATATACAAATGGTATTATAAGCAAAGTCCTGTTAGTTTTAGCAGGGCTTTTTTTATATTTGGAATAAATCAGTCTGAAACAAAAAACCAATGAAATTACTAGAAGGAAAGACCGCGATCATTACCGGAGGTTCCCGTGGGATCGGGAAAGGGATCGTTGAAACATTTGCAAAACACGGTGCCAATGTTGCATTTACTTATAATTCGTCCCAGGAGGCCGCAGAGGCTTTGGCCGAGGAGGTGTCTAAAGAAGGGGTGAAGGCAAAAGCATACAAAAGCAACGCAGCAAGTTTTGAAGAATCTCAGGAATTGGCTGCAGCCGTACTTGAAGAGTTCGGGAGTATCGATATACTGGTTAACAATGCCGGGATCACCAAAGACAACCTGCTCATGCGTATTTCGGAAGAAGATTTTGATACAGTGATCGAGGTAAACCTCAAATCTGTGTTTAATATGACCAAAGCCGTACAGCGAGCCATGTTGAAGCAAAGAAAAGGATCCATTATCAATATGAGCTCCGTGGTGGGAGTGAAGGGAAATGCCGGGCAAACCAATTATGCAGCGTCTAAGGCAGGTATCCTTGGTTTTACCAAATCGGTCGCGCTGGAACTAGGGTCACGAGACATCCGCTGTAATGCAATTGCCCCCGGATTCATAGAAACAGAAATGACAGGGAAGCTGGACGAGGCAGTGGTACAGGGTTGGCGTGAGGCCATACCTCTCAAGCGCGGTGGAAGCCCGGAGGATATAGCGAATGCATGCGTTTTCCTGGGAAGTGATCTATCGGCTTATATAACAGGTCAGGTGCTTAATGTGGATGGAGGAATGCTGACCTAACATAATGACTGCAGAAACCATACTCTATATTATCATTGCCGCCGTAATTTCCTTTGCGGTGGCTGTTTTTATGTATGGTTATAAAGCAAAACAATCGGGGAAGCAAAGATGGCTTTTCGGGATCTTACGTTTCCTTAGCCTTTTTGCGTTACTGGTCCTAATTATCAATCCGAAGTTTAAAAGTGAGACCTACAGTGTTGTTAAACCAAAACTTCCGGTATTGATAGATAACACATCATCTGTTAGTGAGTTAGAACAGGAAGACAACCTCAATAGTACCCTGGCATTCCTTAGGTCGAATAAGGATATCAATGATAAATTCGATATTGCGTATTATACCTTCGGAAGTGGATTAAACAATAACGACTCACTTAGCTTTTCAGAAAAGAATACCAATATTCACAGCGTGTTATCATCGTTAAATTCGGTGTATAAAAATGATATCGCCCCAACGGTGATCATCACAGATGGGAATCAAACCCTTGGTACCGACTACGAATTTGGTGCGGCGGGTTATAAAAATCCGGTCTATCCGGTGATCCTGGGAGACTCTACAAGATATACCGATCTGAAGATCGAGCAATTGAATACAAACCGCTATGCCTTCCTAAAGAATAAATTCCCAGTGGAGGCGATCTTGGTATATAATGGAAGCAGTTCGGTGAATTCGCAATTTGTGATCACCCAGGGTGGAAGTACGGTGTATAGGGAGAATGTTGCCTTTTCAGAGCTTAACAACACCCACACACTTTCGTTTACGCTACCTGCCAGTAGTGTAGGCCTTCAGCGTTATAATGCGCAGCTTATACCGTTACAGGAGGAGAAGAACAAGACGAATAATGTTAAACGCTTTGCCGTTGAGGTGATAGATCAGGCCACCAATGTGCTGGTGGTTAGTAAGTTGGTGCATCCGGATCTCGGGGCCTTACGCAAATCGATCACCACGAACGAACAGCGAACGGTTACCTTTAAAAAACCTTCAGAAGCCATATCTATACTAAACGACCATCAGTTGGTGATACTGTACCAGCCGGACGGAACGTTCGCCTCTCTCTATGGGGAGATCGCAAAATTGAAAAAGAACACCTTTACTATTACGGGCACACAGACCGATTGGGATTTTCTAAATGGTATTCAACAGAATTTTATAAAAGAAGCGAGTTTTCAAACCGAACAGGCCACGGGTATCCTAAATATGAACTACGGTACTTTTGCGGTTGAAGATATAGGTTTTGAAGACTTCCCGCCTTTGCTTACAAGCTTCGGAACCCTGGAAGTGAATATTCCGCATGAAAATTTACTGGACCAGGCTATCGACGGTATATCCAGCGGGAGTTCGATGCTGGCTACCATGGAGCTCAATGGGGTACGCGACGCTATTTGGGATGGTGAGGATATTTGGAAATGGCGTGCACAAACGTATGTTGAAACCGGAAGTTTCAGGGCTTTTGATGACTTTATTGGTAAAATGGTGCAATACCTGGCATCAACACAGCGGCGCAGCAGGCTGGAAGTTACCGGAGAGACCTTTTACTACAATAATAACCCCATAAAAATATCGGCCCAGTATTTCGATAGTAATTATGTGTTCGATCCCCGGGCTTCGGTGTCGATATCGGTAACCAATATCGAAACGAACGAGCAACGAACCTTCCCTATGCTTTTAAAGAATAATTTCTATGAGGTGGACCTGAACAGCCTGAGCGCGGGAGATTATCGGTATACGGTTAGTGTACGGGATGAAGCAGTATCCCGTAGTGGTAACTTCAGCATCCTCGAATTCAATGTTGAGCAGCAGTTCCTTAATGCCGACGTAACGAAATTGCAGAGACTGGCGACTAATACAGGTGGAATGGCTTATTTTTCAACCGAAAACGAACAACTTGCAGAATCTTTACTAAACGACGACCGATTCCAGGCTGTACAAAAAAGCGATCAAAAAATCGTACCTTTAATCGATTGGAAATACCTCCTGGGACTTATCGTACTTCTCTTAAGTCTGGAATGGTTTATCAGAAAATATAACGGACTCATATAACTAAAAAAATCAGCAATGGACAAATTACCTAAAATCGGGATTCCCGTAATCATTATAGTGATCATACTTATTATCGCATTCGCTAAATCTGCCGTAACAATTGGCTCGGGTGAGGCAGGAGTACTTTATCGAACCTTTGGAGGCGGTGTGGTAACAGACGAACCGCCCTTAGGAGAAGGGTTTCATTTAATAGCTCCCTGGAACGATGTGATCGTTTACGAGGTAAGGCAGCAGGAATTGTTTGAGAAGATGAAGGTGCTTTCATCTAACGGACTCGAAATCCAGATCGATGCTTCGGCCTGGTATGAACCGGTTTATAACGACTTAGGCAATCTTCACCAATCCCTGGGTGAGAATTATTTGCAGAGAGTAATTCAACCTGCAATTAGATCGGCTGCTCGAAGTGTTGTGGGGCGTTATACTCCGGAACAGTTGTATTCCAGCAAGCGGGACGCTATACAGGATGAGATCTATACAGAAACCAAGAAGATCCTGGAGGAACAATATGTTCAGTTGAATGAAGTGTTGGTTCGTGACGTAACTCTACCTAATACTATTAAAGATGCTATCGAAAGAAAACTAAAGCAAGAGCAGGAATCTCTTGAATATGAATTCCGTCTTGTAACGGCAGCTAAAGAAGCCGAGAAGGTGATCATTGAAGCACAGGGTAAAGCAGATGCAAACAGAATCCTTAGCGCCTCGCTTACAGACAAGATCCTACAAGATAAAGGAATTGAAGCTACTATTAAATTAGCCGAATCGCCAAATAGTAAGGTGATCGTGATAGGTTCAGGGGAGAAGGGGTTGCCAATAATCTTAGGGAATCAATAGTAGAAATAGCATATAAAAAGAAACCGCTTCGATTAGGAGCGGTTTTTTTATTTCTGAAATTGAATTAGCTGTTATTTTACTTTGCTTAGGGCTTTTGCCTGCCCAACCCAGTTATCGCGATCAATTCTCCCGGGAAAGAAGTCTATTAGTTCGGTGATGATCCTGATATCGGAGTCTTTAAGTTTACTTATTTGAGAGTAGTTACAAATCCCTATCTCATTTAGTTTTTGCTCGATATAAGGGCCAATACCCATGATCTGTGTAAGGTCGTCCTTTTGGTCGTGATCTGCATAGCCGAAACTATCGAAATCCAACTCGGGTTTATCCATGGAATAACTTACATAGGTTGTTCTGGCTTTTTTAGCTATGGATTCGGGAGGGGCAAGCTGTTCGAAACTCTGCAGTTCTTCCAGTTCTTCTTCTTCCAATTCTTCTTCTTCTTCTTCTTCCTCTTCATCAAGGATGTCCTGTTCCTTACGTGCTTGTTTCATCACCTCCAGGATACGAGGTTTGATCTCGGAAAATATAGTGTCTATGTCGGTTTCTTTCTTTTCGGGAGCTTTAAGAGCATTCACCTCTTTTTTAAGTCGGTTTATGATCTTCCTGTATTTATTGCGCTGAAACCACGAAGCAGCAAAATATCCGATAAGGAATGTACTGAGCATAAGAATAAAGATGCCGGCGAAATCTGGTAGTTCCTGTATAAATTCGGATATGCTATTCATCTGTGTCTAAATAAAATATAACCTCCAACCTTCGGTTCAAGTTACGACCTTTTTCTGTACCATTCCCTGCGATCGCTTCCGATTCTCCCTTAGAAACAGCCCTTATCTTATTGCGGTCTATTCCTGCCTTATTAACAAGGAACCAGCGGAGTTGCCTGGCGTATTCCAGACCTTTAACATAGTTGTCGATTGCGTTACCCACATTATCTGTATGGCCCACAACCTCTATTTCTATATTAGGGTTTTCATCAATGATGGCCTTCACTTCCTGCCTTAATTGTTCGAGAGCTTGGTTCACCATAATGCCTTGCGATGAGAATTCGGGATAGACAACTCTGGATTCGGGAATAGAATTTTTAACGGCCTTGATACGTTCGGTATTGAGGGGTTTAAAATTGAATGTGAAACTGTGTTTAAAAGTATTATCGATGGCAAACTCGATTTCAGTAATAAAGGGTTTGATCACTATTTTTTCTGAAGGAATACCGGTTTCGATCAGGATCTGTTTTATTACCTGAGCACGTTTAATACCGAGATTGGGAGATTGAATGTTCTCACTAGGACTGTATTGTGAAGTGATGTGTAATTCGGTGTCCGGGTGTTCAAGTATATAAGTATTGAGCTTATATTTGAAATCGACGATAGCCGGCGGGATACTAACTCTGTCCGAATTCTTGGTAATTACGAACCCTTCCGGATAAAGAAAAACGATATCGCCGGTTTCACTCACAGCGCGTAGCCCTTTTGCAGGGGTGCTGATAAACTCTTCTTTGTAAGCATCTCCTATAGCGGTACTATCGGTATCTAATGGAATTGTGGTATCGCTTATCTCGGTAGGGGTGTCCACCTTGGTCATGGTAGCCGAATCTTCTTTTTCGGTGATAGCCACTTCGGTGGTGTCCTGAGTGTTTTTGTTTTCCGGTTGTAACCAGGAATATAGCCACAACCCGAAAAAAGACCATACAAGGAACACTAAAAAAGCGATTAAAAAATTCTTCATTTTTCTTTTAAGGACTGTAAAATAAGGCGTTAGCGGCTGGGGGCCCGGTTCCATTCAAAGCTATAAAATTATTGCTACATATTTTTCAATTATTTGATATGTTTTTCACAGAGTAGTAAACAAATTTTTGTAATATTGTAAAGTAATGAATTATCAACAACAACATCATCACCATATTATTTTCCACGCTCACGCGAGGTGATATGGTATTGCGTTGTATTCAATATATATACTAACCCGTTTGAGCTTTCTCAAACGGGTTTTTTCATTTTATAAAAATGCTAACTGCTATGAAACTAAAAATTGCCATTCAAAAATCGGGTCGCCTGCATGACGAATCCCTGAAATTGCTCAAAGATTGTGGAATCTCCATAGATAATGGCAGAGACCAATTGAAAGCATCGGCCAAAAATTTCCCATTGGAGATCTATTATCTCCGCAATGGGGATATTCCTCAATACCTCAAAGATGGGGTAGTTGATTGTGCTATAATAGGTGAAAACCTTCTCATTGAGAAGGGGGAGGATATACGAATTCTTGAAAAACTCGGTTTTTCGAAATGCCGGGTCTCACTTGCCGTTTCCAAGATTTTCGAATATGACACTATCATGGACCTGGCCGGGAAGCGAATTGCTACTTCATACCCCGTAACAACAGCCAAATATTTAAAGGAAAAGGGAATCGAAGCCGAACTACACATCATTAACGGAAGTGTGGAAATTGCTCCCAATATTGGGCTTGCAGACGCTATTTGTGACATAGTAAGTAGTGGTAGTACCTTATTTAAGAATAATTTGAAAGAAGTGGAAGTGATCATGAAAAGTGAGGCTGTACTTGCTGCATCACCAAAACTACCCGATTCGCTTTCAGAGGTCCTGAGGAACTTTAGATTCAGGATACAGTCTGTTTTAAAAGGACGAGATTACCGCTATGTTTTACTCAATGCTCCCAATGACAAATTGCAGGAGATAATCAGGATACTGCCGGGAATGAAGAGTCCAACCGTGTTGCCCCTGGCAGAAGAAGGTTGGAGTAGTATTCACTCCGTGGTGAAGCAAGATGCGTTCTGGGAAGTAATAGATAACTTAAAGATGGCAGGAGCTGAAGGAATCCTGGTTTGTCCCATCGAGAAAATGGTTTTATAAGTAAGTGATGGAAAAGATACTATACCCTGCACCTAAGAAATGGCCGGAGTTGCTACGACGGCCCACACAGCCAGTAGAAGAGATCGAACAAACAGTAAAAGAAATATTTTCCGAAGTACGAACAAAAGGGGATGGTGCGCTAAAAAAATATACGCACCTCTTTGATGGTGTGGATATAGAGTCAATACAAGTGTCGCAGTCTGAGTTGAGATCGGCCGTAACCGATATAGATCCTTCTCTGGCCGCTGCAATACGTATGGCCAAAGAAAACATTACGAGCTTTCACGAAGTTCAGCGAAGCGAAACCATCCGTGTGGAAACTTCACCAGGTGTGAATTGCTGGCAGGTTAAACGGCCTATCCAAAAAGTAGGTATTTATATTCCCGGTGGTTCGGCACCCTTATTCTCTACTGTTTTAATGTTAGCGATACCTGCAATGCTGGCAGGTTGCGAAGAGATCGTGCTTTGTACGCCTCCCGGTCCCAAGGGAAAGGTAGATCCAGCTATCTTGTATACCGCAGATCTATGTGGTATAAACAAAGTCTATTCGGTAGGTGGTATACAAGCGATAGCGGCCCTTACTTATGGCACCGAAACCATCCCAGCCGTTTATAAGATCTTCGGTCCGGGTAATCAGTTTGTTACTGCCGCAAAACAGTTTGCGACAAAGTATGGGGTTGCCATAGATATGCCGGCAGGCCCGTCTGAACTATTGGTGTTTGCCGATGATAGTGCCAGACCCGATTTTATTGCTGCAGACCTGCTAAGTCAGGCCGAACACGGTCCCGATAGCCAGGTGATCCTTGTGAGTACCTCGGAGGATATGTTGGATGAGGTGGCACGGGAGGTCGACCTTCAATTGGCAGTCCTTCCCAGAAAAGAGATCGCCGCGAAGGCAATTGAAAATTCTAAACTTATTCTGGTGGAGAATTCGGAGATCGCTTTAAGATTAATAAATGATCACGGCCCGGAGCATTTCATAGTGAATTCTCGGGATGAAGGATACTTCGCAGATAACATCCAAAATGCCGGTTCTGTGTTCGTAGGGCCTTATTCGCCGGAAAGTGCCGGTGATTACGCTTCAGGAACCAACCACACCTTACCCACCAACGGATATACAAGGCAGTACAGCGGAGTAACTCTGGATAGTTTTTTAAAAAGTATAAGCTTTCAGCATATCACACGAGAAGGATTGAAAAGCCTTGGGCCGGTTGTGGAAATCATGGCTACCGCTGAAGGGCTAATGGCTCACAAGAACGCAGTAAGTATCAGGCTAAAACAACTCGCAGAAAATGAGTAGGACAAAATTAATAAAGAGGCTGGTTCGTGCCAATGTACGCAAGTTAAAGGCGTATAGCTCTGCCCGGGACGAATACCCGGGTGACAGTGAGGGAATGATCTTTATGGATGCGAACGAGAACCCCTTCAATACAGGTTTGAATCGCTATCCAGATCCTTTTCAACGCAAGGTAAAGAAAGAACTCTCGGCTATAAAGCACATATCTGCAGAACAGATCTTTCTAGGCAATGGTAGTGATGAGGTGTTGGACCTGCTGTTCCGGGCCTTTTGTGAGCCAGGAATCGACAATTGTATCACATTACCACCAACCTATGGGATGTATGCCGTACTTGCCGGGCTTAACGATATTGAGAATCGTGAAGTGATCTTAGATGCAACATTTCAACCGGATACCGAGAGGATATTGAAGGTCCAGGACGAACGGTCCAAACTCCTTTTCTTTTGCTCGCCCAATAATCCTACCGGAAATACTATGAATTCTCCCGAAATAGAGCGGATGTTAAATGATTTTAACGGACTTGTAGTTATCGATGAGGCCTATATAGATTTTTCGGAGAAGGAAAGTTGGATAAAAAGGATCAATGATCATCCCAATCTGGTGGTGGTACAAACATTTTCTAAAGCGTATGGGTTGGCGGGAATCCGACTGGGTGTGTGCTATGCTTCTTCAGAAATAATAAAGATCCTAAACACTATAAAACCGCCATACAATGTAAACGAACTCACCCAGGGAAAAGCATTTCAGGCCATTACAGAATATAAGAATATAAAAGACACAATAGATAGATTAAATGATGAAAAGAGCAGGTTATATAAAGCTTTACTTGAAGTGGATTTGATTAAAAAGATATATCATAGTGATGCTAATTTCTTATTGATAGAAGTAGATGACGCTACCCGGCGCTACAAGGAACTTATAAGCAAAGGATTTGTGGTTCGCAACCGCAGTAATC
This sequence comes from Pukyongia salina, assembly GCF_002966125.1. Lineage (GTDB taxonomy): Bacteria > Bacteroidota > Bacteroidia > Flavobacteriales > Flavobacteriaceae > Pukyongia > Pukyongia salina. Next base: position 2,899,817 of record NZ_CP027062.1, on the reverse strand, counting down.
AACCGCTTTGCAAGAATACTCTCAGGATTACGGTAGGTACAACTGAAGAGAATACTGCTTTAATTGAAACATTAAAAACCTTATAAATGAAAAAGAGGGTATTATTTATAGATAGAGACGGTACCATGATACGTGAACCGGAAGATGAGCAGATAGATTCGTTCTCAAAACTGGATTTCTATCCGAAAGCGATAAGTGCTTTAGGTAAGATCGCCTCCGAATTGGATTATGAACTCGTTATGATCACCAATCAGGACGGCCTGGGAACTGGTTCCTATCCCGAGGACACCTTTTGGCCGGTTCATAATTTTATTCTGAAAACCTTTGAGAATGAAGGAGTCGTGTTCGACGAAGTACTAATTGACAGGAGTTTTCCTGAAGAGAATAAAAACACACGCAAACCCGGTACAGGATTGTTGACAAAATACTTCGGTGAAGGGTACGATCTACCCAACTCATATGTAATTGGCGACAGGCTCACCGATATGGAATTAGCGAAGAATCTGGGCGCTCAGGGGATTTTTATAAATGATAATACTGGTTTAGGCACTGGGGAAGTGACTGTAAAGGAGGAAGAACTGGAAAATTGGATCGTCCTGGAATCTAACGACTGGGATGCCATCTATTCGTTCCTAAAGCTAGGCCGAAGAAGTTCTGAAATTACGAGAAAGACCCACGAAACCGATGTAAAGATAAATATTAACCTAGACGGGACAGGCAAGAGTGAGATCAACACAGGAATCGCATTTTTCGACCATATGCTGGACCAATTGGCGAGACACGGGATGATGGATCTTTATATAGAGGTTGATGGCGATCTGGAGGTTGATGAGCATCACACCATAGAAGATACTGCCATTGCCCTTGGAGAAGTATTCTACGAGGCACTGGGTACTAAACTTGGAATAGAAAGATATGGATTTTGCTTACCTATGGACGATTGTCTGGCCCAGGTATCTATAGACTTTGGCGGTCGCAACTGGTTGGTGTGGGAGGCAGATTTCAAAAGAGAAATGATTGGTAAAATGCCTACCGAAATGTTCTTTCACTTCTTTAAGTCATTTACAGATGGTGCCCGTGCAAATCTCAATATCAAAGCCGAAGGCACTAACGAGCACCATAAGATCGAAGCGATTTTTAAAGCTTTTGCCAAGTCGATTCGAGCTGCAATACGGCGGGACCCCGAAAAGTTAATGTTGCCATCAACCAAAGGAAGCTTATAGATGAAGATCGTTCAGATAGATTATGGTGCAGGGAATATAAAGAACATTCAGTTTGCTTTCGAGCGCTTCGGATACAGTCCGGTATTAACTTCCGATATTGATGAAATTCGCGAGGCAGACAAAGTGATCTTTCCCGGAGTTGGCGAGGCGAGCAACGCTATGGATAAACTGAGGAGGTCCGGCCTTCACCGTATTATTCCCGAATTATCACAGCCAGTCCTGGGAATATGCCTGGGTATGCAGCTGCTATGTGAACTCACCGAGGAGAATAATACTATAGGATTGGGAATATTCCCACTAGAGGTAAAACGATTCTCCAATGTAGTGAAGGTTCCACAGATTGGTTGGAACAATATCTACGGTTTGAAATCACACCTCTTCAATGCTATCACCGAAAACGAATATATGTACCTGGTGCATAGTTATTATGTTCCCTTATGCGAAGAAACCATAGCAAATTGCGACTACGAGTTGCCTTATTCAGCGGCTATCAGGCGTAACAATTTTTACGGTGTTCAATTCCATCCTGAGAAAAGTGCGGCGGCAGGCGAACAACTATTAAAGAACTTTTTAGCACTATGAGGATAATACCAGCAATAGATATAATCGATGGAAAATGCGTTCGACTTACCAAAGGGGATTACAGCACTCAAATTGTCTACAACCAGGATCCCGTTGAAGTAGCGAAGATGTTCGAGGATCACGGTATAGAATATATTCATGTGGTCGACCTCGACGGAGCCCGAAGCCAAGGAATTGTGAACTATAGATGCCTGGAGAGAATTGCTTCGAAAACCAAATTGAAAATAGACTTCGGCGGTGGTCTGAAGAGTGATGAGGATGTGAAAATTGCCTTTAGAAGTGGAGCTTCCCAGATCACGGGAGGTAGCATCGCTGTTCGATCCCCAGATTTATTTCTGAAGTGGCTTAAATCCTATGGAAGTGACAAGATCATCCTCGGGGCTGATGCAAAGAATGAGATGGTGGCTATTAGCGGATGGCAGGAAGACTCGGAAGAAGAACTTATCCCATTTATAAAAAAATATACAGAGCAGGGGATAACTTACTGTATTGGTACAGACATAAACAGGGACGGAATGCTTAAAGGCCCTTCCTTTAACTTATACGAAAAGATCCTGGGTGAAATTGAAACGCTTTCACTCATCGCTTCAGGGGGGATCTCTCATTTTTCCGAATTAGCAAGATTACAGGAACTGGGCTGTGAAGGGGTAATTATTGGAAAAGCCATTTATGAAGACAGGATCTCATTAAAACAACTAGAAAATTTTATACTGAATGCTCACTAAAAGGATCATACCCTGCCTGGATATAAAAGACGGCCGCACCGTTAAAGGGGTGAATTTCGTCAATCTCCGTGATGCCGGGGATCCGGTGGAATTGGCCGCACTTTACAGTGAATCTGGTGCAGATGAATTGGTATTCCTGGATATTTCGGCGACGGAAGAAAAACGAAAAACCCTGGCAGAACTGGTTCTAAGAGTAGCAGCTAAGATAAGGATACCATTTACTGTAGGTGGTGGTATCTCCAGTGTTGAGGATGTAGATTTGTTACTGAAGAACGGAGCAGATAAGGTATGTGTAAACTCATCGGCCGTGAAACGCCCGCAGCTTATTGACGAATTATCGTCACGATTCGGAAATCAGTGCATCGTAGTTGCAATTGATGCCAGGCAGATCTCCGGTAGCTGGAAAGTACATCTGGTAGGCGGAAAACAACCTACCGAGATCGATCTATTTGAATGGGCGGTTGAGGTTGAAAAAAGAGGAGCAGGAGAGATATTGTTTACTTCTATGGATCATGACGGGACCAGAAATGGCTTTGCCAACCAAGCTCTGGCAAAACTTGCATCCCTGGTAAACATACCTATAATAGCCTCGGGAGGGGCGGGAGAGATTTCTCATTTTGCAGACACATTTATTGATGGCAAAGCAGACGCCGCATTAGCGGCGAGTGTATTTCATTTTAAAGACATTAGGATCGATGAATTAAAGCGATTTTTAAAGGAACGTAACATTGAGGTTCGCTTGTAAATATAAATATGAAAGTTATGAATATTGATTTTGAAAAATACCAGGATGGTCTGGTGCCAGTAATAGTTCAGGATAATATCACACGTAATGTGCTAATGCTGGGATTTATGAACGAAGAAGCACTTGCTCAAACCCTCGAAAGCAAGCGAGTTACCTTTTTCAGCAGAAAAAAGAATAGTTTGTGGACAAAAGGTTCAGAGTCTGGCAACTACCTGGACCTGGTCTCCATAAGGTCTGATTGTGATAATGATACCCTGCTTGCAATGGTACATCCCCAGGGTCCGGTATGTCATAAAGGAACAGACAATTGCTGGGGCGAGCAAAACACACCTAATTTTGGATTTCTATCTCAACTGGAAGAAGTGATACAACAACGTAAGGACTTTCCGGAAATGGAAGACTCTTATGTGGCTTCCTTGTTTAAGGGTGGGGTTAACAAAATCGCTCAAAAAGTGGGGGAAGAAGCGGTGGAACTGGTTATCGAGGCTAAAGACGATAACGACCTTGCCTTCCTCAATGAGGCAGCAGACCTACTGTTTCATACACTTATCCTTCTGCAGACCAAAGGCCTTTTTTTACGTGATGTGGATAAGACCTTGCAGGCCAGGCATAAAGTTGAATAACATTTAACAACGGAAAATACTTGTGAGATTTCATTATCTTTAAAAGGTAATGTGTGATATATATGGCAAAACCAATTAAGAAAAAAAGAAAGTTCCGGCTCGACAAACTGCCTAAACGGAAAACAGTAAATCAAATTCCGGGAGCTGTCACCTATAGAGGGAGCAAAGAAAAATTAATTACTAAAGCCGAGATCATCGATTATTCGAAATCTCATTTAGAACACCTTCACACCGAAAATGTTTCCGATGCCTTCAATTTTAAAGATACAGACCGTGTAACATGGATCAATGTAGATGGGCTAAGCAATAGCCGTGAGATCGAAATTTTGGGAGAACATTTTGAGCTACACCCGCTTATTCAGGAAGACATTGTAACCACCTATCAACGTCCCAAACTAGACGAATATAGTGACTACTTGTTTTTGGTTTTTAAGATGCTTCACTACAACGACAATGCAGAGATGATCTACGAACATGTAAGCATGGTAGTGGGGAAAGACTATGTCCTTACGTTTCAGGAAGCAGACGGAGATGTATTCGACGGAGTGAGGGAGCGACTTATGAACGACAAGGGAAGAATAAGGCAGGCTGGAGCAGATTACCTCATGTTTGCCCTCCTGGATGCTGTAATAGACAACTATTTTACGGTGATCGAAACTTTAAGCGATAAGATCGAGGTGCTGGAGGATCTGCTTTTTGAGAGTAAGGCAACAGATGATATCACCCAGGATATTCAGGAACTAAAGAAGGAAGTTTTAAAGATACGCAGGGCCATCGTTCCCTTGCGTGAAGTGATCAACCGTCTTGAGAAAATAGACACACCGCTAATCGAAGACCGCACCCGTAATTACATACGAGACCTTTACGATCATATCATACAAGTGAGTGAGAGTATCGATCTTTACCGGGAAATGGTATGGGGTCTTATGGATATGTATATGACCACAATTAGCAATAAAATGAACGAGATCATGAAGGTGTTAACCATCATGGCTTCCATATTTATTCCGTTAACCTTTATGGCAGGTATTTATGGGATGAATTTCGAGTATATGCCCGAACTTAAATTAAAATATGGGTATTTTATATTATGGGGCCTCATGTTCGTTGTTCTGGCGCTTATGATATGGTATTTCAGAAGAAAGAAATGGTTATAAAAAAAGCGGGCATTTGCCCGCTTTTTTATGTATGTTGTTCAATCTATCGTAACCATCCTTTCTGAGCGGCTCCCTTCGAGTAGAAATACAGGAAGATCGCGATAATGATCACAACCAGTGGCATAACTACCGACGACATTCCCACAACTTCCATCACGTCTGTTGCGAATAACCAGTAGCCCATCTGCACCAATACAGCGAGAAGGGATATTCCTAATACAGGAACAGCCAGTTTTTTTCTTATTAATAACAATAACGAACCTATTACACCTGCAAAGACAGCAACGGCAAATACGTAACTATACCAGGAAGGTAGTGCGTCCATTAAGGCAACTTGTTCCGGGGGTAGGGCTTCTTTGATCGCGTCTGCCCACAAAGTGGTGGATAGATATTGAAACACTCCCATAAGGTTCCATAGTAGGGCAAGCACGGCAATTATCCAAAAGCCGGTGTTGGGTTTGGTGGTTGTCATAATACTTTGGTTTTATAGTTGATTAGCTAAAAGTAATGAAAAAAATTTAAGCGTATCTTTAAAGCACAAAGAGCAAGTATATGAGTGTTACCCTATCAAAAGACATATTTAATTTCCTGGAACAACTAAAAAAGAACAATCATCGCGATTGGATGCAGGAAAACAAGAAGCAGTACCAGGCTAACGAGAAGTTGTTAAAACAATTCTATACCGATGTGGAAGCCGGTCTTAATGAAACCGATGAGATCGCAAAGGTTAAAGTGTTCAGGATCAACAGAGACATTAGGTTTAGTAAGGATAAAACACCGTATAATGTGCATAGAAGTGTTAGTTTCAGTAGGGCGGGAGCCCACCGGCGAGGTGGCTATTACCTTCGGCTGGAACCTGGAAAGTCGTTAATGGCAGGGGGGTTTTTCTCCCCCGAACCCGCCGATCTGCTTCGGATAAGAAAAGAATTCGAAATGGACGCTTCCCGCATCCGTAAGATCATGAACGAGAAGAAGTTTAAGGAGGCTTTTGGAGATTTTGTGCGGGAATTTGCCGTGAAAACAGCTCCGAAGGGATTTAGTAAGGACGATCCAAACCTCGATCTAATACGTTTAAAGAGCTTTTTCTTTACCCACGAATTTACAGATAAGGAAGTGTTATCGCCCGATTTCAGAGATAAACTGCTATATCACTTCCAATTACTACGGCCGTATTTCGATTATATGAGTGAAGTTCTCACCACCGACCTAAACGGGGTATCTCTTCTGGAATAGTAGCTATGGGATGAATATTATATTCCATGATTATAATAAAATATACTTATAAAACTTGTTTATTAGTAAAAATACTTATATTTGTAGAAGTAATCGTTATGGTCTAAGATTAATTGCAGTATGAAAAATGCAACTATAGCAGTAATAACAGGTGATCTGGTGGATTCATCCCGCTTCTCCAATAAAAGGATGAGCGCTATCATTGGTCGTTTAAATACCGAATTTAAAGCGTATACGAAGCTACCAGGCGATAAAAGCGTAGAATTTACCATGTTCAGAGGAGATAGTTTTCAGGGCATCGTTGAGGATCCCAGCCTGGCTCTAAGTCTTGCATTACAAATAAAGGCTCTCATAAATAGTTTCAACGATGCCGATACGGATGCGGGAAACAACGTTCCGCTGGCCGATGTACGTATCTCTATCGGGATAGGGGAGGCCAGTTACGATCTCAACGCAATAAATGTTAGCAACGGGGAGGCATTTCAATTGTCTGGCCGTACTTTGGACAGTATGAAATCCAGGCAAAGTAAAATGGCAGTAACAACACCTGTGACCGACGTAAACGACGAGTTCGAAGTGCACATGAAATTCCTAGACGCTACTACAGACCGATGGTCCATGGCCTCGGCCGAAGTGGTATATTACCTTTTACAGGATTATAAAGAACAGCAGATCGCACAAGAGCTAAATAGGAGTCAGGCCGCGATAAATCACAGGAAGAAAGCCGCAGGATGGGATGAGATTAGACTTTTACTGCGTAGATATGAACAGCTTACAAAAAAATATTTTATATGAATCCCGATCTCATCTTTGCACTGCAACTTTTACTTGCGCATTTAATTACAGATTTCCTGTTTCAATCCAGATCCTGGATCAAACAGAAGCGTGAAAAGAAGGCGGCTTCGGTATTTCTGTATGTTCATGCCGTCTTGGCCGGTTTGCTAACCTATGTCATTGTACAGGATTGGAGTTTGTGGCTGGTTCCCGTGATCATTTCGGTAACACACTTTGGGATCGATCTTTGGAAATTGCATCAAGAGTCGGATAATCTCCGGTATTTTCTAATAGATCAGGCCTTACACTTGCTGGTTCTTTTTATTCTCTGGATATCTGTAACCCAAAATTGGGGCGAAGTATTGCCATTTATTACTTCTTTATTGGCTTCCGAAGTATTCCTTGTATACCTAACAGGCTATCTCATTGTGATCTTCCCTATCGGTTTTATTATCGGGAAAGCCACCCGGCGCTGGCAAAAGGAGATTAAAAAGGAGGACGGGATCAAGAGTCTGGCCAAGGCCGGACGCTATATTGGGATTTTCGAACGTATACTCGTGCTCACGTTTATACTCACTAATAATTTTTCGGCTATTGGATTCCTTATCGCAGCCAAATCCATTCTCAGGTTCAGTGATAAAAGTAAAAGCGGAGCGCGGAAACAAACCGAATATGTGCTTATAGGAACACTAATGAGTTTCGCATTAACTATAATTATCGGCTTTCTAATGCGCGTACTCGTACTCTAGTAGTTGCACATTGCTCTTTAGCCGTTCTCTAACGATATTCATCATACGCTTGTTAAGTGCAGAAGAATTTAAAGTGTATTCCTTAAACTCATCGATAGTGAATTGCCCTATTACTATACCTTTTAGGGAATTCCTGAATTTCATATCCTTATGGATAGCGTTCTCAATATAATCCAGGCGTTTCTCTATGGACAAGTCGTAAAATACGTTCTTGTGTTTCCGAATATAGTTTCTGAAGGCTTCCAACAACAATTCGTTCTGTAATTTGGCTACAGGCCGAAGGGTGCGGTTCTGAAAGATCTCTTCGGAAGTCATTGAAGGGTTAATTGTCGCTGAAGGAATGTCCGGCCTTAATCGGAGTAACGACGCATCACGTGGTTCCATAACAAACTGTTTGAATAAAAGTAGGAAAAGCCGTTCTTTTCTAAGTAGTAATCGGGATAAGTTATAAACTATGTTTTCAACAATAATTCCGTTAAAATTGAACTAATACTTCGTTGATTCATGGAAGGTTTTGTACTTTAATTCTATGAGTGAAATAAGATCCATCAACCCGTACAATGCGGAGCTAATCCACAGCTACAAAGAACATACCAGCCAGGAGATAGAATCTATAATAAAACAAGCCAACCACCGCTTTAAACAATGGCGGGAAACCAGTTTTAGTCATAGAACAGAATGTATGATGGCCGCTGCCGCCGAATTAAAAGCCGGGAAGGAAGGCTATGCCAAGACGATCTCTGCCGAAATGGGCAAACCTATTTCTCAGGCCATTGCCGAAATAGAGAAATGTGCATGGGTGTGTGAGTATTACGCTTCTCATGCAGAGGAGCAACTCGCTGAGGAGACAGTGTCTACAGATGCCCATTCGAGTTATGTGCGGTACGAACCTATGGGCATCGTACTTGCAGTTATGCCCTGGAACTATCCTTTCTGGCAAGTATTTAGATTTGCCGCTCCCGCATTAATGGCAGGGAATATCGGCCTGTTGAAACATGCTTCCAATGTATTTGGGAGCGCACTAAATATCGAGAAAGTCTTCCGCAAAGCAGGTTTTCCCGAACATTGCTTTACCACCTTAAAGGTAAGCAGTGACAAGGTAAAGGCTATTATCGAGAACCCCAGGGTAAGGGCTGTTACTCTCACGGGAAGTGGGCCGGCCGGTGCGGCTGTCGCCGAAGTTGCCGGGGCAAATATCAAGAAAACTGTATTGGAACTAGGAGGAAATAACGCCCTGATAGTGATGAACGATTGCGAACTGGAAGCGACACTCGACACCTGTGTGAATGCGAGATACCAAAATACGGGACAGAGTTGTATAGCCGGAAAACGTCTGCTGGTTCAGGAGGATATTGCAAGGGATTTTATTCCTAAACTTGTAGAAAGAGTAAAGAATTTGAAATCGGGAGACCCTATGGATAAAGATACTTATATAGGAACTCTGGCGAGGGAAGATCTTGCCGAAGAACTTGAAAATCAAGTACAAAATAGCCTGGCCATGGGGGCGAAATTAGAAACAGGAGGGAAGCGTGACGGGGCTTTTTACCAACCCACTGTTGTTAGCCATGTGACACCCGAAATGCCGATGTTCAAGGAAGAAACCTTCGGGCCGGCACTTAGTATAACCATTTTTAAAACTGCGCAGGAGGCTATTGAACTATCCAACAATTCTAGGTATGGCCTTGGGGTGTCTGTTTTCAGTAAAAATATTAAAGATGTAAAAAAATTGATCCCTCAATTTGATGAAGGCGCGGTGTTTATCAACGAATTGGTAAAGAGCGATCCGCGACTGCCCTTCGGCGGCGTGAAAGAAAGTGGCTACGGACGCGAACTTAGCAAGCATGGTATCCGTGAGTTTACCAACCGTAAAACGGTTTATATCAATAAATAAAAAAACCCCGCTTTTTGCGGGGCTTTTTGATAACTAATCCTTTTTAAGGAATTCTTCTTTTGTCTTCAGCTTAGGAGGATCGATACTGTTCTTTTCGAGGAAACTCTCGAATTTCTTTCCTTCTTTCGCCATGATCTCCTGGTAGCGCGATTTGGCGGCTATCCATTCTTCAGAGATCAATTCGTAATTTTGCTTTTGCGCACCCGAAACCCGATCGTAACTTGAAGCTACATTAGCATAGAGATCACCCATTTTTTCCCGTAGTTCCGGTTCGGCGGAAGCCACATAATTATCACCTGTTGTAATTACCAGATCTTTTTTAAGTGCCTCCAAGGCGTCGAATAGCTTTTGGGCTGTTTTTTTGCCTTTCGGATTGTTTTCCATGACCTCCCTGGCCTTGTCCTGGGTTTCATTGAGCTCGTAAATTGTATAGGCCAGGTCTTCAACCATATCGTATAGTATACCGGTCATCTTTTCCTGCTCCTTTCTTTCGGCCAGGCTGGTAAGAGATTTCTTATCATATTCCAGGTCGATAATATGCTCGTAGGTATCCTTTCCTTTAGTAAGTACGATCTTGTATTTACCGGCCGGAACGCGAGGAGCCGTGAAGCCACCAAACGATAAGGTCTTCGCTTCCGCCATTACCGGAGTATACGTATTGTAATTCCAGTTAACAACATTGATACCCTTAGATTTACCAGCAGGCAGAGATACTATCTTATTGCCTTGCATATCCTGTACTTCCATGGACATCTTCCCGAAGGTATGTCGCTTTTTCAGGTAGTAAACAATACGTGCAGCGGTACTTTTATTACCTCCCACAAATTGTGTTTCTGCTCCAAAGTTACCGGAGAAACCACTATCCTCCACCATGGTGAAAGGCTTCGTCTTGAAGAAATGGACATCTTTTGCCAGAACTTGCTGGTTTAGTTCGCGCAGCGGACTTATATCGTCTATAATGATCACGCCTCTTCCATGGGTTCCCATTACTATGTCGTTGGTTTTCTTCTGAAGATCGATAAAGTGAACGGCAACCGGTGGCATATTGTTTGTAAAATGCGACCAGTTCTTCCCTCCATCAATGGTAACGTATAATCCGAATTCAGTACCGAGGAAAAGAAGATCCTCGTTCACATAGTCCTCCTGGATGTTTCTTACAAAGGCGTTCTTCTGAATATCATCGGAAATTATATTTACCCAAGTCTTTCCATAATCGGTTGTTTTCATGGCGTATGGCTTCATATCGCCGTGAGTATGGCCATCAAATACAGCGTAGGCGGTACCCTTGCCATGCACACTGGCTTCAATGTGATACACCCAGGTATTGGCTGGGATACCCGTAAGGTTAGCCGTTACATTCGTCCAGTTTTTACCTCCATCTGTGGTTAGCTGAATGTTTCCATCATCGGTTCCTACCCAGATCACGTTTTCATCTAAAGGAGATTCTGCAATGGTGAAAATCGTGGTATGATTCTCGGCTCCACTGTTATCTACCGAAAGCCCTCCCGATTTAGACTGGTCTTGTTTCGCAGGGTCGTTGGTGGTAAGATCGGGCGAAATTATGGTCCAGCTGTCGCCCATGTCGTCCGACTTATGCAGGAACTGACTTCCCATGTAGAATCTGTCCGGGACATGGTGGCTTACAGCCATAGGTGCATTCCAGTTAAATCGCAGCTCCGGATCACCTTTTCGCGGCAGTGGTTGTATGGTTTTGGTCCTGTTCCTGTCTGCGTCATAGCGCCATACATTTTCCGCCCCTTGCATTTCGGAGTAGATAATGTTCTTGGTTGGATGCTTCAGCACTCTAAATCCATCTCCATAACCCACACTGTTCCAATCGCGAGCATTCACACCACCGGGCGAGGAGGAAGGGCCATACCAACTACCGTTGTCCTGGAGTCCGCCGTAAACATTGTATGGCTCCGCATCGTCCACACTAATATGATAGAACTGCGATAAAGGCAGATTTTCAACGATCTCGAAAGTTGTTCCTCCGTTCCAGCTTCGGTATACACCACCATCAGTTCCGGAGTACATGATATCACTATCTTTAATATGGAAGGTAATATCGTGGATATCGCTATGCATGTTACCTAAATTCTTAAAGGTCTTTCCTCCGTCACGGCTAATAGAACCGGTGAGACCACCTTTAACTACTACGTCCGGATCTCTAGGATCTATCGTAATTCGTGAGAAATAAAAAGGGCGTACCGTTAAACCAAAATCGGCATTGAGGTGTTCCCAACTTTGTCCCCCATTGGTAGATTTCCACAAGCCGTTCTTAGATTTATCCTCGGTTTCCAGAACCGCATAAACTATCGAACTATCGCTAGGTGCTACCTGAACCGCGATTCGACCCAGTTTTCCGGCCGGAAATCCATTGTGGATCTTATTCCAGCTTTTCCCAGCGTCGGTAGATTTATACAAGGCGCTATTTGCTCCACCGGAGTTGAAACCCCAGGCAGTTCTTCTAAATTCCCACATCGAAGCATAGAGTGTGTTCGGATTTTTTGGATCCATGATCACATCGGCAGCACCGGTTGAAGGATTTACATAAAGTATTTTAGACCAGGTCTTTCCGCCATCGGTAGTTTTATAAACACCTCTGTCTTCACTATCGCTCCACAAAGCCCCAAGCACTCCCACATAAACCTCATTGGTATTATTTGGGTTGATGGCGATAGAAGCTATTCGTTCACTATTCTCAAATCCTGGGATCTCTGTCCAGTTATTTCCTCCATCTGTAGATTTGTATAGGCCATCACCTACAGAAACCGAGTTTCGGGTCCAGGTTTCACCGGTACCAACCCAAATAGTTCGGTCCGGGTCCTTTGGATCTAATTTTACAACTCCAATAGACTGTGCATAGTCATCGAAGATGGGAACAAAAGTTGCTCCTCCGTCATTAGATTTCCATACACCGCCACCCGCAGTTCCTGCGTAAAGAATCCTGGTATTAGTAGGGTGCATTTCCAGGTCGTTGATACGACCACTCATTAAGGCAGGTCCTATATGACGTGCGCGCATGTCGCCGAACAGTTCTTTTCCTTTAAGGTTGATCTCCTGGGCGGGAAGCACAAATGGCATCAACATCCCAGTAAGAAATAAGATGATTAGTTTTTTCATTTTTTGGTATTTGGTTATAAAAAATCCCCATAAGTACGGGGATTTTTTATGCAATTCGAGTGAGTTTATTTTTTGTCTTCAGTATCTGCTGTCGCAGGCATTTTGAACATTGCATCATCCACCTCCACATTAAATTTAACATCGGTGACTTTGATGGTTTGTCCTACTTGTCCGTTAAATTTTTGTGTGATCGAAAATGGCAAGTAAAAATCACCTGCTTCAAGATAGTCACTAAATACGGTCTGAGTGGTCATTCCTGCCATAGGTCCGCCATTCATAGTAGACTCTGACACGATAGGTACAAAATTTTCCTTGTCGAAATAATAGGTGGTTACATTAGGTTTTTCTTGCCCATCTACCATAACCGGTTTTTTAGTAAGTACCAGTTTATAACATTCTGTTCCTTCCATCGTAGCTTCGCCAACAAGCTCTAATTTATATCCATTCTCCTTGTAGTTTAAAAACGGATCAGGGAATTCATTGGCTTCGTTATTCTTGTAGTTTACCGAAGTTTCCTTATCCATTGCTTCGGCCTGCATGCTCTGGAAATTTGTCGTCCATACCTGCTCTCCATCAAAAGCCTGTGGAATAAAACTGGTACCCTGAAGGTCTACTTTTACCACCATTCGGCCATCGCTTAAGGTCGTTTGAACAAAGGGATACGATTGTCCTCCCATCATGGCATCACCAGTAGTTTGCATAGATTCGATATCATCCCAGGCTTCCTTACCGCCGGTGTTTTCGAAATAATTTTCAATAATTTCATCCGCAGTTTGTGCGGTTGCGGGTACAATTGCTGCAACAAGAAGGATGATGAATAGTGTCTTTAGGGTTTTCATTGTGTAATTAATTTAAGTTTAGCTTAAAGGTAAGTCTTAGCAGTCAAATGTTTGTTACATTTTCCTGATATTTTTTTCTGAATCTTACTTCTCTAAAACCGTATATTTATGCTTCTAAAGAATCAAAATCAATTTCAGAAAAGACCATGAGATTTCATACCCGAAAATGGATAAAACCGGAAGATCTAAATCCTAACGGAACCTTGTTTGGCGGAAGACTACTGGAGTGGATCGATGAAGAAGCCGCTCTCTATGCTATTATTCAGTTGGAAAACCCCCGTACTGTGACCAAATATATGAGTGAGATCAATTTTGTAAGCTCGGCCAAAAAAGGGGATATAGTTGAAATTGGGATCGAAGTAAAGAAATTCGGGAGAAGTTCGTTAACCCTTTGTTGCGAGGTGAGAAATAAAATGACGCGTCACACAATTATTACCATCGATACGATAATCATGGTGAGTTTGGATGAGAACGGGAAACCATATCCCCATGGGAAGACCCAAATAGAGTACGTTTCGGATAGATTAAAGGACAATTAATTAAGAGAGCTTATATCTTTCCCGGTAGGTAGCTCGAAGATCTCAAGATCAAAGTAGGGCGCCGCTGCAATAAAGTGATCGAAGAGATCTGCCTGTATAGCCTCGTAATTCTGCCAGACCTTATCATAGCTAAAACAAAAAATTTCTATAGGTATACCTTTATCGGTTGGCGCTAAATGACGCACCATTAAATACATATCCTTATTGATAGCTGGCGATTCGTGTAAGTAGGCATCTATATATTTTCTGAATACACCAAGATTAGTCTGGTTACGCCCGTTTATAAGTACAGATTTGTCTGCATTTACTCTTTCATTGTATTTAGCGATGTCCCGCTCCCGGTGTTCTATATAGGGTTTTACCAGTGAGATACCCTTTAGTGTTTCAATATCCTCGGGTGTGAGATATCGAACAGTACTTTGCTTAATATAAATGGCACGTTTTATTCTTCTCCCGGATGATTCCTGCATCCCTCTCCAGTTTTGAAAAGAATCTGAAATCAAACTATAGGTAGGAATGGTGGTATAGGTATTATCCCAGTTCTGAACTCGTACTGTTGCCAGGTTTATTTCGGTAACCAGTCCGTCTGCTCCATACTTTTGAAAGGTAATCCAGTCTCCAATACGTACTATATCATTTACAGAAACCTGGATACTGGCTACAAAACCCAGAATAGTATCCTTAAAAATGAGCAGGATTACCGCCGAAGCAGCTCCCAGGGTAGCAATACTGGTGATAGAATAGCCCGTTAAAGCGTTCACGATAAAGAATATTCCAGCTCCCCAGGCGAAGATCATCAACACCTGCATATAACTTTCTAAGGGCTTGTCTGCATATTTTTCGTTGCTCTCTCGCACATACTTATTTATGGTGCGTAAGATGCTTCTGAAGATAAGAATGCAGAGAATTACCAGATAAGCTTCGGCAAGTGTTTCGACGTGCCTTTCAACCTGCGGATAATCTGTAAAGATCACCGGTATGAGATACCAGGTGAGGAATAAAGGGATGCTATGTGCAAGGTAACGTGGAAAATTACTCAGAACCAGGAAATCGTCGAAGGTAGTTTTGGACCGGTTACTAAAAGCCTTAAATAGCTGGACAATGATCTTACGGGTTATGATATCCAGAATGGTGGCGATAATTGCCACAACAATGATTAGTAGCGCGGCATTGATTAGTTTCGCCCACCCCGGGCCCATACCTTGTTCGATCAGGAGATCGCGTACCCAGCCAGCATATGTTAACATCGTCTCACGGTTCATGACAAGTATTTTCGTTCAATATAAAAGGGTCCAAAAGGTAAAACAGAACAAGCAACCGCGATAAAGAAGGTAGTCCAGCTCCAGTTAAGTTTCTCTTTCATCAACCAGGCACCGGCTATATACAACATAAATAATATACCGTGCGCCATACCTACCACCTGTACCATTTCGGGCGTGTCCCAGATGTATTTCAATGGCATCGCGATTCCAAGTAGTACGAGGAAGGAAATAGCTTCCATTGTGCTGATAATCCTGAAAGTTTTAATAGAAATATTCAAATCAAAAATTTTGCTGCAAAGATAATGCAATGGATGCGGATAGACCGAATTTAAGAAATCTTTAGCATGGCAATTTATTCAAAGACGGTATCTTGAAAGCCATTAACTAACAACCTTAAAATAATGAAATTCTTATCGATCATTCCCTTCTTATTTACATTGATCCTTCTATTCTCTTGCTCCGAAAAATCAATAGACCAATCTACCACAGACTCCTTTAGTATCGAATACGAAAAATTTACGCTGGATAACGGCCTGGAGGTAATTCTTCACGTTGATAAAAGCGACCCGATAGTGGCGGTTGCCACTATGATGCATGTGGGCTCCAACAGAGAAAAGCCCGGAAAGACCGGTTTCGCACATTTCTTCGAGCACATGAGCTTTAATGATTCGGAAAATGTTCCGGTAGGCGCCAATCGTAAAATGATCCCGGAATGGGGCGGAAGCCGAAACGGAGGTACCTGGAGTGATGGTACTGTCTATTATGAGGTAGTACCCAAGGATGCCTTCGAAAAGATATTATGGATCGACAGCGATCGATTCGGATACATGATCAATACAGTTACCGAAGCTGCCCTTGAGCGCGAAAAGCAGGTAGTGAAGAATGAAAAGAGGCAACGGGTGGATAACGCTCCTTACGGTTATACCGATGAGATCATTAGAAAGAACCTGTATCCGGAAGGACATCCATACAGCTGGACCGTAATAGGATCTTTACCCGATCTGCAAGCTGCTACCCTCGATGATGTAAAGGAATTCTATCACAAATACTATGGCGCGGGTAACGCATCCCTGGTGATAGCAGGTGATATCGATGTTGAAGAAACGAAAAAACTTGTGAATAAATGGTTTGGGGAAATACCAAAAGGACCGGAAGTAGAGCCGTTAAAGCCCATGCCTGTAACCTTAACAGAAACGAAATCCCTCTCGTTTGCCGATAATTTTGCAAAGCTGCCGGAACTTAGAATGGTTTTTCCTAGTGTTGAACAATACAACAAAGATGAATACGCATTACAGGTATTAGGACAACTGCTTAGTGGCAGTAAAAAATCTCCGTTATATAAGACCGTAGTAGAAGAGAAGAAACTTGCTCCCAGGGTATCCTCGTATAACAACAGCAATGAATTGGCAGGTGAATTCGTCCTTAGGGTTCGGGCAAACGAAGGTGTGCCTTTGGATGAAGTAAAGGCAGCGATCGATGAAGGCTTAAAAAGGTTTGAGGTAAGCGGCTTTACCGATAACGAGCTACAACGCATCAAAGCCGAACTGGAAACCGACCTCTACTATGGAGTTGCCACAGTTTTAAATAAAGCGTTTCAACTGGTTCAGGACAACGAATTTGGGAACGACCCCGGGTATATAACAAAACGTGCCAAATACCTGCAGGAAATATCTCGCGAGGATGTAATGCGCGTGTATAATACCTACATTAAAGGAAAACATTTTGTTATGACCAGTGTGGTTCCGGCCGCCAGTCCTCAACTAGCTGTATCAGGCGCGACAGAAGCAACTGTTTGGCAGGAGGAGATCACTGCGATGAAAGCGAATGAGCAGGTAGCGCAGGGGGAAGAAGCCGAATACGAAAAAACACCCTCAAAATACGACAGGTCTGAACCACCGTTTGGTGATGCGCCGCTCTTTAAAATGCCAACGGTATGGGAAAGCGCAGCAGATAATGGCATGAAAATCCTGGGTATTGAAAATAATGAGCTTCCTATTGTAACTTTCAATATTAGTATTCCGGGCGGACACCTGCTGGATCCGGCAGATAAATCGGGACTGGCGGTATTCACAGCAGACCTGATGAATGAAGGTACGGCTAGTAAAACTTCAGCCGAACTTGAAGAGGCTATCGGACTTCTTGGCTCCAGCATCTCAGTTGACGGAAGCCTGGAAGAGATCAACATTTCGGGGAGTTGTTTATCCCGAAATTTTACGCCTACCATGGCATTGGTGGAGGAAATGTTGTTACAACCCAGATGGGATGAGGCAGATTTCGAACGACTGAAACAAGAATGGAAAACCGGACTTAAAGGTAGAGAGGCCAATCCTAACGCCATCGCGGCTCTTAACTTTAATACGTTGATCTATGGCCCGGATCATATAGCCGGTATGCCCACCAGTGGGAACCTGGAAACTGCCGAAAATGTAACCCTGGAGGATGTAAAGGAATATTATAAATTTCTGAAGCCGGGTGGTGCGAGCTTGAAAGTAGTAGGTGATATAGATAAAGCTACAGTGAACAAGGCGGTTGAGAGCCTGGTGAATAACTGGAAAGGTGAAGGAGTTAAGTCTTCCAATTTAGAAGTCACCAACGCCACCGATGGATCAACACTCTATTTTATTGATGTTCCGAACGCCAAACAGTCTGTACTCTATATTGGTTCTCTTGCTCTGTCGGCAACCGATCCGGACGCCGCAAAACTAAGTTTTGCCAACGAGATATTAGGGGGTGGTTCCAGTGGAAGGCTTTTTCAAACATTACGTATTGAAAAAGGATACACCTATGGGGCGTATTCGCGTATCCCGGATCGTACTATCACCGCGCCATTCACAATTACTTCCAGTGTTAGGGCTAATGCCACGCTGCCATCTTTGGAGATCATTCAGAAAATGATACAAGATTACGGATCGGGATTTACAGAGGAGGACGTAGCACTCACCAAGAACAAAGTGGTAAAACAAAATACCCGTGCTTACGAATCGCTTAATGCCAAGCTGGGTATACTTACCCATATCGATAAATTTGGTAAACCAAAGAACTTTATCGATCTGGAACAACAGCAATTGATGGAAATGACCTTGAAAGATTTTAAGGATACCATAGATAAGTATATGCAGGAAGATAAAATGATCTATGTGGTTGTTGGTGATAGAGCTACTCAATTGGAAGAAGTTAAGAAACTGGGAAAGAAGGTTGTGGAGTTGGATATCTTCGGAAATGAAATTGGTGCCTTACAAGGTGGCGAGCTGTAAATCTAACGGTCACAGGGTAGTGGTTCATTCATGGTAGGGTAGGACATATTTTTTCTGAAGCTGAAATGCCACCACTCTGTACGGATGGTATTAAACCCGAATTTTCTCATGCCTTCAATAAGTACCTTTCGGTTGGCCAGAACATCCTCGGGGAAATTTAAATTATCGATATGCGCCTCCCGCCCAAAATGATCGTAATCGCTGCCCATTTCCACATAGCAGCCTTCCAGGGTGACTAAGGTCATATCGACCGCTGCACCCTTGTTGTGGATAGAACCTTTTCCGTAGGGGTTAGCCACATAGGTAGCTCGTGGGACCTTTGCCCACATTTTCTTCTGAACGTCTAACGGACGATAGCAATCGTATAATTTGATCTTGTACCCTAATTCGCAAAAGTACTGGTTTGCTTTTAGTAGGGCTTCAGCCACTTCCTGCTGCAACAGGCAGCGGGCACAATCGTATAAAGTCTCACCAAGAAAATTGTTACTGGTGGCATATCGTATCTCGTAATCAAATTCAGAAGAAAGCTCCCTAAGATCAACTAATTTGGATTGGGAAATACCGGTACTTCCCATAAGGAAGATAAAAACGATGACGATTTTCTTCATTACTGTTAAATTTAAGTATAATTTAATTACGTACTTATTCAAGCTGTTGTAACTTTGAACAAAAAGAACGGTCATGGAGGAAATTAATGGAAAAGTAGCGCTTATTACAGGTGGAACAAAAGGAATAGGTCTAGGGATAGCCGAAGCTTTAATGAAAAAGGGTGCGCATGTAGCCATTACCGGACGTTCCCTGGAAAGTGCGGAAGAGGCTGCTGCCGATCTCAACACAAGATTGGGTAACTCAAGTCGTGCGCTGGGCCTGGAAGCCGATGTACGTGATTTTGTGAGTCAGGAAAAGGCTATGAGGGCAGTAATGGCAGAGTTTGGGAAGATCGATGTTGTAATTGCCAATGCGGGAATAGGACATTTTGGGAGTGTAGAATCGCTTACAACTACACAGTGGCAGGAAACGATAGAAACGAATTTAACAGGGGCCTTTTACACGATGAAAGCAACTTTGGATGCCCTGAAGGAAAGTAAAGGCTATTATATTTCCATTTCCAGCCTGGCTGGAACTAACTTCTTCGCTGGTGGCTCCGCCTATAACGCCAGTAAATTTGGCCTAACAGGTTTTACGCAGGCGGCCATGCTCGACCTGAGAAAGTACGGTATAAAAGTTAGCACCATTATGCCGGGTAGTGTAGCAACATACTTTAATGGAAATGAACCAGATGCCTCCGATGCCTGGAAAATACAGATTGAAGATATAGGAAAGCTCGTGGTCGATCTTCTGGAAATGCATCCTCGAACCCTGCCTTCTAAAATTGAAGTGAGGCCAAGTATGCCACCGGCCGCTAGAAAATAAGTTAGGCGTAGCTCTCCAGATCCCGGGTTTTTATTTCTTCGATCCAGTTTACAGCGTCATCAAGATGATGAAATTTTCTAATACGTGTTTGTGAAAACAGTTTTTCCAGGATCACATTCATAATGCCAATTTTATTATATGCTACGATGGCATAAGCTTGCAATTGATATCCTTGTTTGTAGAAACACATCCAGTCTTGAGGATGAAGAGAATAGGAATTTATCCTGTTGGATATAAAACTCAATTTCACATCACGCGAGCCAAAATAATCGTAGATCTGTTCAATTACAATTTCGGCCAGCGCCCAGTTAAAATGAATTCCTTCATTGATCTCGGAGATCACATAATCATCGAATATGTAAAAGTTACCAAATGGCTCTGAGATCTTGTGCCGGTAAATAAACTTGTATTTCGATTCTTCAATTTTCATCTCGATGGTTTTTTAGTCTAATTACATTTCAGAGTACAATAGGCATACCTAATTAGGTTTTGAAAATGAGTTTTCGCCCAATCGTGGTTTTAAATCGCCCAATTAGAGATCGTAAATAAAAAAAGTGGCCCGGAGGCCACTTTTTTCTACGTTGTTTATAAGGCTATAGCATTAATTAGCAGAAAGCAGGGCCAGAAATTTGTCTAGATTCGGGAGGATCACAATACGTGTTCTCCTGTTTTTAGATCGCCCCTCTTCGGTGTCGTTATCGGAGATAGGAGCATAGCTGCTTCTTCCCGCCGCAATTAGTTTTTCCGGTGCAACTCCAAACTCATCCTGAAGTTTTCTGATCACTGCGGTAGATCGCTCTACGCTAAGTTCCCAGTTGTCTTTAATATGTGCACCAGGTTTTACTGTTCTGGCATCGGTGTGACCTTCAATAAGCACTTCCATAGCTGGTTCACTGTTAATTACCTCCGCAAGGCGTTGAAGCAAGTTGTTCGCTTTTGGATTTACGCGGTAACTTCCCGAATTAAATAAAAGTTTGTCTGAAATTGTGATCATAACCACAGTTTCATCGATGTTGATCTCGATGTCATCTTCCTGTCCTTCGGCAATCAGGTTATTATCCAGATTTTTCTTAAGGTTGTAGGAAACAATAAGGTTCATGGAATCCTGAAGTGTTTTGGCTTCAGCTAATTCGGTTTGATCAACATTGGCAAGGGCAGCCTTCATCTGCTCCTTATCTTTGTTTGAAAGGACTACGTTTCCGTAGTTTCTAAGACTATTGCTCTCCAGATCTACATTCTCCTGGGTAAGTGAGTTGATCTTTGCGTTGTAACTGGCAACGCGTTCTTCGATCTTGGCGTATTTAGCCTCGATCTCTTCTTTTTCAAGTTGTGTTTTAGTAAGGGTGGATCTGGTGTTGTTGTACTGGTTCTCAAGTTCAACATACTTCTTTTTAGAAACACAGGATGCAAGAAGTACAGTTCCTGATAGCAGGGTTAGTGCAATTAGATTTTTCATTTAACTAAGTATTAAGGTTTGTAATACAAAGATATATGAGCAAAGGTGAAAAGTTTTCCCTACGAACTGCTATTGTTATGTTAAATCTGGGTGCCAGATCTTAACAAGAAATCTCCTACCGAAAAAATTTGTTGATTTTTAGCCTAGGTATTTTTTAAGGATATGACTTTTATGATCTTTTCTTAAGTGCCGGATAGCTTTTTCTCTAATTTGCCTTACGCGTTCACGGCTCAATCCAAAGGTATCGCCAATCTCCTGCAGGCTCATGCTCGGTTCGTCTGCTAAACCAAAATTAAGTCGGACCACATCCGCCTCCTTATCTGGTAAGGTATCGAGAGCTCTTTCTATCTCTATCTGCAGGGATTCACGCATAAGTTCCCTGTCTGGGACAGGGCTTTCGGTAGACCTAAGTACATCGTAAAGATTATTTTCATTCTCTCCTTCCTGAAAAGGCGCATCCATAGAAAGACTTTTGCCAGACTGTTTTAGAGCCGACTTAACCTTAGCCGGAGTTTCGTCGAGTTCCTTGGCAATTTCGGCAATGGTTGGCTGCCGTTCGTAGACTTGCTGCAGGTGCATAGCCGCCTTTCGTACTTTGTTCATGAGTCCGATCTTGTTCAAGGGCAGTCTCACTACTCTGGATTTCTCGGCTAGAGCCTGAAGAATAGATTGCCTGATCCACCAGACAGCATACGAGATGAATTTAAAACCGCGTGTTTCATCAAAACGTTTTGCAGCCTTTACCAGACCAACGTTGCCTTCATTAATAAGGTCGGGGAGACTAACACCCTGATTTTGATATTGTTTTGCAACTGAAATTACAAATCGAAGATTAGATCTTACCAATTTATCCAACGCTCTTTGATCGCCTTCGCGTATACGCCGTGCGAGTTCTACTTCCTCTTCGGCGGTGATCATTTCTATTTTACTAACATCTTGTAAATAAACATTCAGGGATTTGGTTTCACGATTGGTAACTTGTTTCGTAATTTTCAATTGTCTCATATAGTAGCGAAGTGTTTTTTAGGTTAACCATCTATTATAACATTCAGAAAGGAGAATTCAAAATACTTAACATAATTTGTTAAAACCGTGTTTATTAGACCGATAATTATGTATTTTAAAATAAAAATTGAATCATGTTGTTTTTTCTGAAGAAATGGTCACTTCAAATTCCAACCGGGGTGCCTCATCCCGATGACAATACCCCGCTGGATCTGTCTAACCCGGCCGATCTCATTATATATGTTATACTTCCGCTCATGGTACTTATTTTGTACCTTGTTGCCCTGAAACCCAAAAAGTAAGCATTATTGTGAAAAAGATATTTAGCTGTTCAATATTGTTGGTTATGTTCCTGATGGGAAGCACCATGCTCAATGCCCAGCAACCTACCTATAGCAAAGTAAAGGTGTTCTTTGAGGACAATAACATGCTGGAACGTTTGTCCGGGCTAAATTTTGATGTGGACCACCCGGAATTTGAGGACAAGCAAAGTATCTCACTCTATCTCACCGAGACCGAGATCGATAGATTGAGGGCGAATGGATTTCGGTATGAGATAACCATCCCCGATTACAATGCTTACTATCTGGAAATGCTGGCCAACGACCTGGAGAACCAACAGCAAATGACCCGATCATCGAACGTAGCAGCGGGATTCGACCTGGGATCTATGGGTGGATTCTATACTTTCGCGGAAGTAGAAGCCAAGCTGGATGAAATGAAACAAAACTTCCCTAACCTGATCACAGCACGAACAAGTATAGGTACGAGTATAGAGGGAAGGCCGATCTGGATGGTTAAAATATCCGACAATCCAAACATTAATGAACCGGAACCGGCTGCCTATTTCGATGCCTTACACCATGCCAGAGAACCACTATCCATGGCAACTACCATTAACTATATGTTCTGGTTACTTGAAAATTATAGTACCGACCCCATGGTGCAGTTTCTGGTGGATAATCGAGAGATCTATTTTGTTCCGGTAGTTAACCCCGATGGTTATGTATACAATGAGACCACCAACCCCAATGGAGGAGGTTTTTGGCGAAAGAACAGAAATCCAAATACTGGTGGATGCACGGGGGTAGATCTTAACAGAAACTATAGTTTTGGATACGGTGTGAACGGATCCTGCTCCAGTACCGATCCTTGTTCAGGGACCTACCGTGGAACAGCTCCATTTTCGGAGCCGGAAACCACGGCTGTACGCGATTTTCTCGACGTGATAGAGCCCAATACTGCATTTTCAACCCATAGCACAGCGGGAAGTTATTTGATGCCCTATGGGTTTGATACTTCTCCACCCGAATTTAATACGTATTCTGAATGGGCCTCGGCCTTTTTAGACGAGAACGATTATCCTTATGGTGTAACTTTTCAGATGTTAGGTTATACCAGTTGTGGGACTACCCGCGATTATTTACATTCTGAGGGCATTTACGGATGGACCCCCGAGATAGATGGTAACGGATTCTGGCCTACACCAAGTACTATTTTTGCTTTGGTAGACGAGAATGTCCGACCATTATTTTATCAATCCTGGATAGCAGGCGCTTATCTGGATGTACAAAGTCATACCTTAATTGGAGATGTATTACCCGGCGAATCATTTCAGTTAGTGGTTGAGATCAAGAATACGGGGGTAGGAGCAGACGCGCAAAATGTAAGTGTGATTGTTTCAACTAGCCATCCCAACGTAATGGTCCCTACAGCCAATGGATATGGTACAGTGGCCGCCAGAACAAGAAAAGATAACAGTGCGAGTCCGTTCATTATTAGTCTGGACTCCGGATTTAATGACAGCTCCTTCGACCTAATAGTTACTACATATCAGGATGGGGTTGAGAATGAATCCATCGTAATTCCGGTCTATGTAGGTGAAAAAACCACCCTATTCTTCGATGATGCCGAGGCAGGAGCCGGGAGTTGGACCGCCACAGGAAATGGAATTCAATGGGGTGTAGTAGCAGATGATTCGTATAGTGGAAATTCCAGTTTTGGTGACTCGGATGGAGGAAATGGAGAGAATAACACCGTGAATTATTTTACATTGAATGAGAGTTTCGATTTTACCGGAGATATCACGCCTGTCCTTACTTTTGCCTGTAAATGGTCTGTCGAGATCGACGATTATGTGGACCTGCAGATATCTACAGATGGAGGATCAAACTGGGTTACTTTAGCACAGTATTCGAGAAATAAAAACTGGATGACAGAACTTCTGGAACTGGATGCTTACGCAGGTTTTAGTGATGTACGTTTCAGATTTAGAATGACCACCGATAATTCTATCCCCGGTGACGGTTTCTATTTTGACGACTTTACAGTAAGAGTATTCGAGAATTCCATATTAGGAAATAGTAACAATGAAACCTTTGGAATAACAGTATATCCCAATCCGTTCAACAATTCTATTACGGTAATTGCAAACAATGAGATCATTGATGAGATTTCAGAATTAAAGCTATACGATATCTCCGGGAGAAGTATCGACATAGCATTCGAGAAAGAGGACTCGCGCTTGCATATTAGCAATACATCAGATCTTCATTCGGGAATCTATTTCTTAAATATATTAAACGCCGCCGGCGATGTGATAACCGTTAAAAAATTGGTTAAAATTTAAATCGGCTTATAATTTGGTGTAATTGTTGTAATGGATTCAGAAAAAAAAATAATGCGACTTTTCGTTATACTGATCTTCTTCCTTTTTTCAGTCACTCAGCTTAGTGCCCAGATCGATAATAGAAATGTACCACTGGAGCTGGAACCAGTGGAAGATAATTTTAAGGCACCGGAAGGTATTGAATTACCACCAATAAGTAAGCCCAGCCTAAGCAACTACGATCCATCACTTAAGCCCAACACAACCCTCGATATTAATGATGATAAGGATAAGGTGGATTTCACCCAAGGAGACGGGCTCATGGATTACACATCCAATATTGTTCCCAAGGCGTTTAAAAAAGACAAAGAGGCGAAAGACGAATATGGTCGCGACCAGTTTTTGGGAGATGTAACGACTTCAGGAGGGTTTGTACAAGTAAAATATAGGGATCACGAATTTGTAGATGGCGACAAGATCAGGGTTTTTGTGAATGGAGATGTGGTTCAGTCTGAAATTTCCCTTGGAGGATCTTTTGGAGGGTTCACACTTACGTTAGAACCGGGTAAAAATGTAATAGATTTCCAGGCGCTGAATCAAGGTAGTTCAGGACCTAACACTGCCGAATTACACGTTTATAATGATAAAGGCCAATTGATCTCTGCGGCCGAATGGAATTTACTTACAGGACACAAAGCTACCGTGGTGGTTATTAAAGAATAAGAGATATGAGCCCGGAATTAGTTTCCGTCGCCTTCGTCCTCAGCTTCATCAGAATTTTCAGTGACTTCATCATTCAACTTAGCAACTAGTTGCTCATAGGTCTCAATTTCCGAATACAAAGTCCCTCCAAGGCTAATGATAGGGTTTGTAATAGAATCGTAGGGGGTTTTAGTGTACTTAAAAGTACGAACCAGGAAATCCTTTACTTCAGGTTTTTCACGCAGATCCATACTCCGGTATTTGTAATAACTCTTATCCAGTTTACTTACAAGACTATCGCAAGACGTACAGCCCTCTTTTAGATATACGAGTATATTCTTTTTAGGGTCGATCTTGATCTGTTCGGCGGGCTTGCGCACTACACGTCTGGAAAGGCTATCGTTCACCGTTAGTTCGTAAGTATAAACCGGTACGCGACCTCGTTCAATTACCAGGCTGGCAATATTAACTTTGGAGGCTTTAGGAACTCTGTGAAGCCTTGGCACGCCTGCACGCTGACGGAATCCTGTCCCTTCGATCTTGATGGAAACATCCAGATCCAGCTCGTTCTCATTTACGGCATAGATCATCAATCTATTTTGAACTCGTTCATCAACGATCTTAACAGGTCGTTCCTGTGCAGAAATAGTTGTAAAAAACGAGAAAAACAGTAGGGCAAAGGCGTATAGTGATTTCATCATAAGTGGGAAATTTTAGAGCACAATATATAGATATTCTTACAATTAATCCATTAATTTATTTCAGCTTCTGAAATTAAAAAAGGATAAGCAGTCTTTACTTCCTCTAATTCGGATTCTGAAAGTTCTGCTACTGTTTTTTTCAGAAGATCCAAGACATATTTTTCACGAAGATCCAGGTATGCTTTAGTGATCTCATCCTGTACTCTTATAAACTCCGAATACGCGGCCAGCCTATCTGTACTCAAGGATATCACGGCCTTTTTCGGATTTTCGGAATAATGAAGTGATCCCAAACCATTGCAATAGTGGCAACTTCCATCCCCGTTGTTGTCGATAAACTCGATGAGTTTTTCTTTTAATTGTGACACAGGAATTATTTCGTCATTCACAAGCAGTTCTCCCGTATCATTTAAGAAAAGTCGCAACACGTTACGTTCTTGGATAGGGAGACTACAAACCTGTCCGGGAGGACATTTTTTAGGTAGCTTTCGGGCGATTCCTTTATCTTTTGCTATTGTGGTTGTTACCAGGAAGAAAATGAGTAATAAAAAGGCGATATCCGCCATACTTCCTGCGTGTACTGTGGGTAATTTTCTACGATTAGGCATGAGGTGATGGATTAGGTGTTAGATATATTACAGATTCTCAAAAAAAATGCCATAAACTCTTGGGCCTGATCAACTCCTCTTACCGCTTAGCTTTAAATATGTAAATTTCATATACTTTATAACGCTTTTTGGATATTCTTAAATAGGTATCATATTGCCAAGTGCGTTTGTGATTTTGTGCCGTTTTAAAAGTTTCTACCTCCTGAAATTTATAAATCAAGACAGGAAAGCCCCTGTTTACGCCTTATAGGTATAGATTAAGTTATATATTTAAAATGTATTCAGCCAAAAAATTAAAAAGCTATGAAATTGAATAGATTATTTCTTCTGTTATTTATTGTAAATCTTTTTTATGTCTTCGGAAATGCACAGACCATAGATGAAATTCGAGCTATGCATAACGAAGTTCCGGACGATCCTTATGTGCCGGTAGATAAAAGCCGAATGGCCCGTACTCCCGCATATAATGTTCGAACTCCTAATTTCTACACTACCCAGGTGAATGTGGATGCCAATGGCGATAATATAGTAGGGGATGCAGGCAACGAACCTTCCTTAGCCATAGACCCATTAAATCCAAACCGAATTGTGATCGGGTGGCGACAGTTTGATATTATAAGCAATAATTTCAGGCAGGCTGGTTACGGTTATTCTCTAGATGGTGGTTTTAACTTTACTTTTCCCGGAGTTTTGGATGCCGGTAATTTTAGATCCGATCCGGTACTCGATTTCGATAAGGACGGAAATTTCTATTACAACAGTTTGCAGGGTTCCTTTGCCTGCGATGTTTTTAAAATAACCGATGGAAGTACTACCTGGGAAAATCCTGTTCCTGCCTTTGGCGGGGATAAACAGTGGATGACCATAGACAAGAGTTTAAGCACTGGATCCGGTCATAACTATTCGTATTGGAACACTTCGTTCACCACCTGTGCCCCCGGGGCTTTCACACGATCTACAGATGACAGTGCCAGTTTCGAGAACTGTGTGACGATTGATAATCAGCCGTTTTGGGGCACTTTAAAGGCCGATGGGAATGGTGATCTCTACCTGGTAGGGCGTAATGGATCCGGCGGAGGAATGGTGGTTGTAAAATCCACCAACGCAAAAGATGCCGGGGAGGTTGTAGACTGGGATTTCGTTACCCCTCTGGATCTGGATGGTGTGGTCTATGCTCAGGCCGATGTAAATCCGGCAGGATTGGTGGGACAGGCCTGGATCGATACCGATAATTCCGGTGGGCCCGGAGACGGGAACGTATATGTTGTGGCATCGGTCTCCCGTACAAGTAATGGAGATCCGGCCGATGTGATGTTCGCCAAAAGTACGAACGGTGGGATGAGTTTTGATCCCCCGGTACGGATAAACGCCGATATTGGAACAAGTTCATTTCAGTGGTTCGGCACCATGTCTGTAGCACCAAATGGAAGAATTGATGTAGTTTACCTTGATACCAGTACAGCACCTGCCGGGACTGTAGACTCCCAACTCATCTACTGCTGGTCTAACGACTTTGGGAATAGCTGGAATGACTATCTGGTGATTTCGGATATGTTCGATCCTACGATCGGGTATCCTAGTCAGAATAAAATGGGCGATTATTTCGATATGAAATCGGATGTAGAATATGCACACCTTGCATGGTGTAATACGCTCAATGGTGGGCAGGATGTGTATTACACCCGAATTTCTCCCGATGGCACTCTTGGGATAGAGGAAATTGCCAAGGCAGAAGGATATGGTTTTATAAGTTACCCGAATCCTTTTTCAGAATCAACAACTTTACAATTCTATACAGCCCAAGACGCTACCACCAGGCTCGCAGTGTATAATATACAGGGACAAATGGTACGATCTTTATTTGAAGGAGCAAACACCGGCAAACAACAAATAGTATGGGATGGAACTAATGGAGCCGGAAAGCGGCTTTCTGAAGGTTTGTACTTTGTAGCGTTGGAAGTTGATGGAAACACTCATATTCAGAAAGTGATTCTGAAATAGAAAGTTTACTTCTTATTCTTATCGTTCTTTCCTTTAATGATAAGGTAGAGAACCGGTCCCGCCATAAAGAGAATTAGTACGATTATTATAAGTAGTTGCCATGGTCCGATCGCTAAAATCATAAATTAATTTTTAGCCAAAGATAACTTATTTACATTGTATTTTAGAATCCGGCAGGTAGCGGAGCTGTACCTGTTTCGAGGTTCCCCATATCCACGCTTAGTGAGTTCAGTTCTTTCGAAATAAACCCTCGTCTGTAAATGATCAGGTTAAGGTACATATCGACCGGGGTATCTAAAAATACTCCTGCAACTCTCGTTTTAAAGACAGCATCATTGATAAAGGCTCTAATAAACCATGTATTGGTGGTAGTATTCTTGTAGGCATAGATCTGATGGCCTTCAATATTATCATTACCGTTGTTACTGTTGGTCATTACATCGGTATCACCGGTACCGGCTTCCAGGTAATAATAACCCTGTACAGTAACAATATAATCGTCTATGGAAATCTTGGTGTCGTAATCCTGAAGTCCATCTGCAGATAAGTTTCTGAAAACAAATTCGGTATAATTAATAGGACCGTATTTGCTTACATCGATATCGTATTCCACTATATCGCTATTCTGAAGTGAAATAAGAAGATTAGAATTACGAATTTTAGACGACGCACCCGGGTTTTCAAGGTATAATGCATTGTCCATAATTACGTCACCATCCACATGGAGGGTAGAATTAGGGGAGTTAGTATTTATTCCTACCTGGGCGGTAAGTCCCTGGGTGAATGAATACAGTATACAGATTATAAAAAGCTTTCTCATGGTTGATTTAATATAGGTTTGGTATTGAAGAGGCACTTCCGCTGTTATTACCTCCAAGGTCGGTGGTAATAGGATTTAAATATCGGAAATAGGACTTATCGTATACCACTAAGGTGATCTCGTAACTTACAGAATCTGACGGATCCAGGTCTAGGGTTTGATTTCTTATCTCCAGGTGCCAGGTACCACCGCTAATAAAGGTGTGTACAACAAAGTTTCCAATAGATTTGGTTCCACCGGCATTCACTTTTTTAATGGGGTCGCCCAGATATCTGAAATTGGCCACACCCACAATATATTTCGATGCATCGTACTGAAGGTTAACATCTCTAAGGTTGTCTAAGGAAATATTGCTAAAACTGTAGTCTACAATGTTTACCGGTGCAACCGATAGTTCGCTCACATCAAGTTTTGTCACCTTGCCAACCGGATTTGAAGTTTTCGAGCGGGTGAGCAGCATAAAATCTTCATCGGTACTTGCTACTGTTCCCAGGGCTCCTAATTTAAATTCATCTCTAATTAGCATATCCCCGGCAACGTGGAGATCTGCCTGCGGGTTGTCTGTACCAATCCCAATTTGCGCAAAGATGGTTGTACTAAAAATTAAGAGAATCAGTGTAATTTTTTTCATACTTCTATACATTTAATCTAAAATGGGAGTTACTGCGCTTCCTGTGGTAGAATTTAACATAGGGATATCAATACTACCCAGTTGCTTAGAAAGGTCTTTCGAAAAAATTAGTGTGGAAATTGTCCACGTTCCGGTTGCACTTGGATCCAGATTAGCTACCATGGGATAATCTGCAATGATATGCCAGGTTCCTCCCGAAATAAATGTAGCTGTATAAGGTAAACTCGAATTATCTTCAGCACCCGATGAGGAACTAGTATTTAGCTCCAGATCGAAATAAGACGATATCGTTATAAGTACAAATTCACTGGCATCGACCCCGGTATCGAAATCACGTACCCAGTCTTGGTCCGGATTGGTAATTATATACTCCTGAACATAGGCAAGAGCAGCTCCGGTTGGATTACTTACATCCAGGGTTTTAATTTCCTCGTTGTCGTTCTCATCTTGTATGAGAAATGTAGATGCTTCTCCATCTGCAAGAGGGTCGTAATTCCCTATAGACAGTGAACCTGTTATCTCAGCATTGCCGGCTACCTCTAATGTGGTTCTTGGATTTGTGGTGTTTATTCCAACTTGAGTAAAAGCGGGGGCAGTTACCAATAGCAAGCAGATAAACAATATTAAAGCGGGGGCAAAACTCGATTTCATAAGTACTAAAATTTGGGTACTACAAAGATAATCCCTGGGCGGATAACTTATTGTTAAAGAAAATTTTAGAACATGTTGGATAACGATTAAATTTTGCTTTACATCGAAAATATATCAAAAGTACGTGTATACGCGTAGGAATGAAACTTAGAAAAATGTAGGAAAAAGTTATGAAATAGAGTTTTTAGAACCCTATGGGTAGTGTAGCTGTTCCCGTTGCCAAATTCGACATATCTACAGTAATGTCGTTTTGGGCTTTTGCGATAAAGCCCTTTCTATAGATCATGACATTGAGCCACATGTCTATTTCGGTATCCACATAGGTAGTCCCGTTGTAACGTTGCCATGTGGAATTATTCACAAATGCCCTTAAAAACCATGTGTTGGTGGTTGTATTAGGATAGGCGTATATCTGGTAACCTTCTATGCTTAAGGTGGAAAGAGCACTACTAGGCATTATACTTCCTGTTCTTCCGGCTCCGGCGATCCCACATGAATATCCTTGTATACTTACTAAATAGTCATCTGTCGAGATCTTAGTGTCATAATCTAACAATCCGCTGGCCGACAAGTTCTGAAATTCAAACTCTACGTAATTTATGGGTCCGTACTTACTATTGGTAATATCGTATCGAGACAACTGATTACCCGTAGTACGAACTAAAAATTTAGAACCCCTGATATTGGAATTGTCCCCGGGGTTTTCCAGATATAATTCCGAATCAACTAAAACATCACCAACAACTTCCAAAGTAGCTGTTGGGGTAGTTGTATTAACGCCAACCTGTGCAAAAACAGAATTAAATGTAATTCCTAATAATACGGTAAGAGTGTAAAGATCTTTCATAATTAACTATTCAAAAACAGGAATGGATGAAGCGGTTCCGGTATTGGACCCACCAAGGTTTGTTGTGATCACAGGAAGATCACGAAAATACTTCTTGTCGTAAACGATCAACTGGATATAATACTCCAGGGAATTAGTTGCCAAAAGGTCGAGTTCCTCATTCTTTATCTGTAGATGCCAGGTTCCACCGCTCTTAAAAGTACGAACTACAAAATGGCCAATAGAAAAGTTATCTCCACCCGGTACTTTTTGAATGGCATCACCAACGTGGCGGAAGTTTGCCACCCCCACTACGTATTTGTCTACATCATATTGTAGATTTACATCGTCCAGATTGTCCAGATTTACGTTTGTAAAGTGGTAATTTACCGTGTTTACCGGAGCAACATTTAAAACGTCCGTATCGAGAATGGTGATCTTTCCAACCGGGGTGGAGTTTGTAACCCGGGTAACCAGTTTAAAATCTTCTTCAGTTGAAGAAACCGTATTGAGGTTTTGTGTGGTAAAACCTCCCTGTACCAAAGCACCACCGGCAATATGAAGATCGGCCAAAGGCCTGTCTGTACCTATTCCTATCTGTGCTGTAGCAATTGTACTTACGGTTAAGAGCGCTATTAAGTAATGTTTTCTCATAGTACGGGCCTAGTTTATAATTGGTGAAACTGCACTGCCGGTAGAATTACCGGACATCGGCACGCCAATGGTTCCATATTGTTTGGAAACGTCGTTTGAAAATATCAGGGTACTGATCGTCCAGATCCCCATAGCCGTTTCATCTATATTCGCTGCCTGAGGATAGTCTGCCACCAAATGCCAGGTGCCATTCTTTATAAAAGCAGAAGAAAAAGGGATACTTGCATTATCCGCGGCTCCGGCACTATTAGTAAGATCTAGTTCCTGGTTAAAACTGGCCGAGGTTACTATTACAACATAGTCTACAGCATCAATTCCAGTATCGAAGTCTTTCACCCAATCCAGATTGGGGTCCTCAATTACATATTCCTGGATATAGGCCAAGGCGACCCCTGTTGGATTACTAACATCGAGGGATTTAATAGAATTATTGGTTTCCTGTATCAGGAAGGTAGACGCGTCTGCGTCGTTTAGTCCACTATAATCGCCTATTTCCACACTATTGGAAATACTCATAGAGCCGGCAACTTCTAATGAAGCACGTGGATTTGTTGTATTGATCCCTACCTGAGACCAGGCAGAAGAGTTGGCGATTAAACCTAGAATAAGCAAAATCGCAGCGGGGGCATGGTACGATTTCATAAGTAGTAAATTTGGTATTACAAATATAGACCACTTATGTATATCTAACTGTTAAATAATAAGTTAGCAGCTGCTTTATAACGAGTAAAATATGCAATACATCGAATATATTGTCTTTGTACGTGTAAACACGTAGGAATATTTGAGTGATTTTGTAGGAATTATTTTTTTATTCTGAAGAGATTCGCCGGACATCACGCCAGTATACTTTCGTGCCCTGAATCTTTTACAAACAAGCACGAACTATTCGTTTTCGAAGTCATTTCCTGAACAAATTCGAATCTCAGATCTTCCTGCATTCCGAAGATATTGAGGTCGGCATGCGGTGCTGCGGTCACAACATCCTTAAAATCGCCCACACAAACTTCCATTAAGGTTTCGGGAAGGCGAGCGAGGTTTATCAGGGAATCGAGGAATTTCGTGGCATTTTCAACCTCCTCTACGTCATCTATAACCGTTATAAGCCTTATTCTCGCTTTCCAATTCTTCATAAGTTTATATGCGATCAAGGTTGAGAGGTCCAGGTTTCCAATATCCCAGCCCAGGCTCCAATTATTCTTACGGTTACTAACCCAAACATTAATGGTATTGCGTTGCCCTAAAAGTGCAGTAGGATGCGACTGGAATAATAATACCCCTATTTCCAGCCTAATACATTCTTTTATTACGGGACGCAGTTCGGTTTCGTAATCATCGTGCTGCTGTAAGTTGAGGAAAACAACATTAGGCCTGAAAAAAGCACCTCTCAGGGCCTGGTTACCGTAATTCACACCTTTTGCGAATTCAGTAGTGTTGATTACGGTCCAGGAGGAGAATACCCCTTTGTCGCGAAACGAAGCTGCCAGTTCGTCCAAATGCTTCGTCATTTCGCTTTCTTCTGAATTTGCCTCAATTCCCAGGAGTTTGATAGAACCTTTCGGACTGGCGATATTCCTCAGGAATTCGAAATTTCCCCTAACTCCAATTATATCTCTAACGGGCACCATCAGGTTAGGTTTCCAGGCGCGTTGTTGCATCTTCTTCATTCCCCAGGTATGTTTAGCGGCCCATTCAGCAAAAGAAACAAATAAACCACTTCGCACATCTTCAAATGGTGTTTCTAAATTTTGTCTGGATAGATACCAATATACCGCCAGCACAATAGCGATGGTAATAAGGCTGATGGTTGGGTTAATAATGAACATTGCTAAAACTGAAGAGACCAGCCCCAGCCATGGGATCCAGCGTTTTACCTTGAAAATGGGCCGATAACTTATCAACCCTAAATTTTGCTCGATGATCACCACTATATTGATCATGGCATAGGTCACTAAAAAGAACAATGTTACCAGCGGCGCCACGGCATTGAGGTTTCTAAGTAACATGGTTGCAAAAATAAGTATGCCGGTTACCAGCATCGCATTTCTTGGCTGACCGTTTTTACTTTGTCCTGCAAGAAACTTAGAATAGGGTAACACATTGTGTTCGCCCATGGCAAATAATATACGGGAGGAACCTACTATAGATGCCAGGGCCGAAGAGAAGGTTGCTCCTAACACACCTGCGATGATCAATGGTCCTACATACGCCTTTTCGATTATGATATTGTAATTTGAAATGAGTTCTTGTTCGGTAGCTGTGCGTGCAAGCCAAAAGGCCAGAAGCATGTAGATCACAAAACTCACCCCAATTGCCCATAAAGTCCCAACAGGAATACTCTTGCGCGGATCTTTGAGTTCTCCAGACATATTAGCGCCAGCCATTATTCCTGTGGCAGCGGGGAAAAACACTGCAAAAACCAGCCAAAAGTTACTTCCGCGGAAGTTATTTTCGGGAGATCCCTTAAAGGTTCCCCATTTTAAAGCTTCATCGGTTGCAATGGACATAGAACCATCGTAGGCAGCCATTACGACCGAAACCAATGAGGCCACGATCACTACCATAATAATGTATTGTGTCTTTATGGCCAGGTTTGCACTTATATAAGCAATGGTAAATAAGCCAATAAAGGCGGATATATCCACTAGGAACGGATTATGATCCGGAAAGATCCCCAACCATCCTTCCCTGAAACCAAAAATATACATGGTAACCGCCAGTCCCTGCGATATATATCGGGGAATTCCCAAACTTCCCCCAACTTCTAGGCCGAGTGATTGTGATATGATGGCGTAAGCTCCACCAGCCCCGATTCGAATATTGGTGGTAATAGCAGACATCGATAGGGCTGTACAAAGGGTGATGAGGAAAGAAATTATAATAATTAACCAGGCACCCAGTAATCCTGCATTACCTACAACCCATCCCATCCGGAGATACATTATAACACCAAGGATAGTTAGGAGGGTAGGAGTAAATACCCCACCAAAGGTTCCAAACTTCTTTATATGCTTATTATCGTCCATGGTTGTTGTTACAATAATAAGACATTTGTCCATTAAATTAGCAACAACATCCTGGGGTTTGTGTCTTCTCTTATTTTCTCAAGTCCCTGAGTTTGAATACCAGGATAGTTCCCGCAAATAGAAAGGTTATGGCATTTCCCAATATTATTGGTAATTGCTCATTTAGAATCCCGTATAAGATCCAAATAAATACACCACTTACAAATAACAGGAACATGGGCAGTGATAATTGTCTGGTGTTTCCCGATCGTATTGTTTTTATAGCCTGCGGCAAAAAACTGATGGTGGTAAGAAACGCAGCAGAATTTCCAAGTAGGTTTGTTAGGTCCATAGCACTAATTTTTCTTTCTATGCAAAGTTCTTATACTTTATAGTATAGTACATCTGCTGAATTAGCCGCTTTTTGTGCTGCTTTGACCAGAAATAGGAGGGATCTCCTTAAGATCAACGACCTCTTTTAATAAGTTTCAGTTGTCCGGTGCCTCCATCAGACTCCAGCGTTACCACGTACATTCCATTGGCAATTCGATCGCTAAGTTCGAAGTTCACTTCGTTTCGACCCTTATTTAACTGTACAGCTCTTGTGGAGATTACCTGTCCGTTTACATTAAAAATAGTTAAAGTAGCGTTAGATGGCCTTGCGTTCTCTATTACAAGGTTAAAGTACTTCTGAACAGGGTTAGGGTAGGCTTTTAACTCTATCGAACGCACTTCAGGGAACGGGAAAAGCTCTACAGCGAGTAGATCTCTGGGCACTGCAATGAAAACGTCCTCCTGTAAGGTCTCGATGCCGGTATTACGTAGAATTACCTGAGATAAGGTTGTATTTTTAAGTTCATCTATCTCGGTAGCTGTAAAAGCCGGATCATTCTCGTAATAATATCGATCTCCATCACGCAACGCCTGGAATTGCAGTTTCAGGATACTGTGTAATCCTTCGCCTACCAGGGTTCCCGGAATATGGTCCTCGCTCATAAATCCTATCCATGGATCGAGCTTAGAGATATCACCTCCGTATACGGCCGACAAATTCCCACTTAATACAGGATCGGATGTAAGGCTATTGAAATCGGCATGTGGCGTTAGAGACAGATCTGCCCGAATCGTATTGTAATCGGGTAGGCCTCGTTCTCTTGCTCGTGCCAGGTTTATTGATAGCAGATCTATCCCTCCAGCTCCTGGTTGGCCAAAGAGGAAATTTCTAATATCATCCATAATGAGTGGATCCACAAACTGATGTTTCTGGGCCGCCAAACCTCTGAAAAAAGGCTCTATTCCACCTTCATCTCTCAAGATCGACGGATTAAAGAATCCATCTCTAAGATCTACCGCTCCAAATATCCAATCATCACCATTTTCTTCAAATCGCACCAAACGCCCATTTACCATAGTATGACCAAAGCGATATGCTGCGGCCGAAAATGAGTTCAGGATGTTAGGTTCTACTGTGTCATCATAACCGATGTATGGATCCAGTTGTATGCCAATATGAGGTAAAAATTCTTCATAGGTAACTACTTGTATCAGGGCTCCTACTATCTTTCTTGCCCGCTGAAAGATCTCTTCATCGGTCCAGGTTGGGTTCGCTGCCTTAATCTCGTCACAGAGCCTGTTGTGTTCTCTCACCCACAAGGTATGGAAACAGGCGAGGCCGGGTTGTTCGTTAACCCTAATATCACCACCCACAAAAAATTTGGTGGGTGTTGGGAATCCGTCCAAAACCATAAAAGGTGCATTGGGATCTACTGCACTGTCAAACTCACCGTCTATGGTGTTCCACGGAAGGAGGTCACCACTGGAAGTTTTCAACTTGCCATCCACGAAGGTGCGTATCCAGTTCGCGCGATTTATATCGCTTCCATACACAGCCGATCCATCTATATAGCTGGTTATATCATTAATGTGTTTTCGTGGATTTCCTATTCCGGTACCGGTGGATGGGTCGGATTTAGACCGAAACATCCGTAATGTCTCTAAACCTGTGCAATTTGGGTCGAACAAGGGCTCGCAGGTGGGTACTGGAATATCGTTGGGTTCATTGAAATTATCATCGTTCAGGTTGATATCGTGATCAATAAACTGTCCCCATCCCCAGATGAAATCACTTAGATCTAACTCGTTGGGCATAAATTGAGACTGACTCCCAATGGCATTACTAATTTTTCTTGGATTAGGCCGGTCCTGTCCTCCGGGCTCGGAGATGAGATCGCTATACCCATTAGTCATGAAATTGCGAAAATGCGCTTCGGCTGCCCCCCATTCAGGGTTGTTCAAGTTGTTGTTGGTGCCATCGAAGGTCCGATTAAGTTGGGCGAAACCTTGAGAGCAGAATAAAAGTGTTGCGGCTAGTAATAGTCTTTTCATAAATGCTAATATAAAATGATTTCAGATATCATCATATAGGTTCATTTTATTTTTTCCAGTTTTCAGAACGACCACTTCACATTTACTCAAGCTACCTGAAAGGGTAAATAACATGAATCTTGAACTATACTATGCTTACGAAGGTCTTTAAATTAAAAAACCCTTCACTGTAACAGCAAAGGGTTTTAAAGGTTCCGGTTGGCGAGAAACAAACTATCTGTGGATGGCATAGCTACTAGCTTTAGCATATTCGGCTAATTTTTCATTCCACTTACTCAGTTTCTCACTCCAAAGTTGTTTTAGATCTTTCATAACTCGAATTTTTATGATTTATATATAACGGTAAATTCAACAAGTGTGCCAAGAGAATAGACGAGCTTATAACTGTTTGATATATAGTGAAATAAAATTTAAATAAGGAGATGCTTTTCCAATGATTTCTCGATCAAAGTCTTTAAAGGCATTCGAGGATTTCGTATCTTAATATCAATTTTGAGGGTAATATGCTGAAAAGAATTTTATTTATTATGCTGATTTTTTTTACGGCTTTCGTCAATTGCCAGTCCGATTATTCGGAACGCAGGGAGAAGATGGTGAGATCCCAGTTAGAATCCAGAGGGATCAGGGATAAGGTAACCCTGGATGCTATGCGTAAGGTGCCTAGGCATTTGTTTGTGCCTGAAAATGCCAAAGAGAAAGCCTATATAGATGCGCCACTCACCATTGGGGAGGGGCAAACTATTTCCCAACCCTTTATAGTAGGGTTTATGACAGAGCAATTAAAACTAAAACCCACAGACAGGGTGTTGGAGATCGGGACCGGATCGGGTTATCAGGCCGCAATTCTGGCCGAGATCGTTTCCGAAGTATATACTATAGAGATCATAGAATCCTTAGGGAACAACGCAGCCAGTAGGTTACAAAGCCTTGGTTATGATAACGTGGAAGTTAAGATAGGAGATGGTTACCTGGGATGGCCGGAGAAATCACCTTTTGATGCTATAATTATTACCGCCGGAATTGACCATATTCCTCAGCCACTTATCGATCAGCTTGCAGAGGGCGGCCGACTTATCGTACCGGAAGGTCCCAGGAGAAGCACACGTGAATTGATACTTCTCACAAAAAAGAAAGGGAAACTAAAACGCAAATACCTTATTCCTGTTGTATTTGTTGAATTTCAAAGGAAAAACGAATAAGCACCTTTAAATTCAGTTGTTCGACCTCTCGATCACTTATTCAGAATCATT
Organism: Pukyongia salina; assembly: GCF_002966125.1. Lineage (GTDB taxonomy): Bacteria > Bacteroidota > Bacteroidia > Flavobacteriales > Flavobacteriaceae > Pukyongia > Pukyongia salina. Next base: position 2,860,379 of record NZ_CP027062.1, on the reverse strand, counting down.
ATTTATTTCGAATATTTTTTCTTTCCTGACAGGGGTCATAGGAAAGTATTTTCGCCTTCACGAACTTCGCAGAAAATTAGGTTATGACTCCCTGGATCGTCATAGTATCCCTGTTTATAATACTCTTGATCTACTTACTTTGGATGCCCATAATAATTAAGATAGATACAGTTACCAGCGAGTATTTCATTCAGTTTAAAGGGCTTGCAAAGGCATCCATTCTGGGAGATGAACAAGAGCTGATAAAGATCAAACTCAAAGTTCTTTTTATGAACTTCGATCTCTTTCCACTTCAGAAAATGTTCAGCAGGAAAAAACAACTTAAAGAACCCGAAAAGAAAAATAAAAAATGGACGATGGGTAAAGGAAAAAAAGCTTTGAAGGTATTACGATCCTTTAAAGTAAAACATCTGATTCTGGAAATGGATACAGGTGATATTATTCTAAATGCAAAACTATACCCCGTACTCTTTTTTATGAATAGGTTCAACGGTTCATACGCCATTAATTTCGAGAACAGAAACAGACTGGCGTTACATTTGGAGAATCGACCTATCCGTATTATTAAATCAATTATTAACCCTTAAAAATTATGTCATGGTCTTACACTTTGAAGAATTATTGAAACAGATCACTGAGTTTATCAGGACTGAAGCGAAGACAGAAACCGTTGTAGGCGAACAATTTAAATTGGGCGAATTCATTTGTGTTCCTGTGATTAAAATCGGAATGGGATTTGGTTCCGGTGAAGGAGAAGGTATCGAAAAGAAAACTAAAACCGGTTACGGAATGGGAGCCGGTGCCGGAATGGGCATCGAACCCCTAGGATTCCTTGTAACGAAAGGTGAGGAAATTAGCTTTATTGAAGCCGGAAAGGCCCATGGTTTGGCCGCCGCTTTCGAAAAGGTACCGGATATGATCGAGAAGATCTACGAAAACCGAGGTAAGGCAAAGGAGACCGCCTAGGTTTTAATGGAGGACAGTAGATCGTCTTGAATTTTAGGCGAACCGCAAGATGGGAATTTTAAAACTCTTCCTGTCTTGCGGTCTTTTGTTCTGAAATTAGTCTACACCACCTTTACGCTCGGGTGATCTGGGTGTAGGCCATTCCAACTGCCTTCCTGTTCTGTTACTTACCGGAAGCACGGCTTTTACCCGTGATGTTTTTTCGGGATCTTCACTTGCCATATAAGCTAAGATCGCCGTAAGTATCACATTATTTCTAACGTCATCAAAAACTATCTTATCGTAAGTATCTCTGTTAGTATGCCAGGTATAATTCCAATAGGCCCAGCTTAGTGAACTCAGGCTGAACCCAGGTGCACCTGCCGCCTGAAAAGAAGCGTAATCGGAGCCACCGCGGGCTGGTGTCCCCGGGAAAGTTGTTTCAATTTCGGAGGTGATCTCATTAGGTACAGCATCTAGCCAGCGCCCAAGATAGTCGTACGAGTTTAAAAAGCCTCCACCTGAAAGTCTTACTACGCGTCCCGTACCGTTATCCTGGTTAAAAAGGGCCTGTAGCCCGTCTACAATTTCGGGATGATCTTCTACAAAAGCACGAGAGCCATTAAGACCTTGTTCCTCGCTCCCCCAAAGTCCTACGAGGATGGTACGTTTAGGGTTAGGATAATGCTTTTTCAATATACGCGCGGCTTCCATCATTACGAGGGTTCCGGTTCCGTTATCGGTCGCGCCCGTGGCACCGTCCCAGGAATCGAAATGGGCCGAAAGAATGACGTATTCCTCTGGTTTTTCAGTACCCCTTATTTCGGCTATAGTGTTGAAGGTTGGCATCATTCCTAATTCTTTAGATTCTGCCACTATCTTTAGTTTGGGTTTATGTCCGGATTCTACTAATCTGTAGAGCATTCCGTAATCCTCCAATTCCAGATCTACCGTGGGGATCGCTTTTGTGCGGGCGCCAAAAATCTTGTTTACCCCAAAACCACGGGACCAGTTAGACATCACAATACCTGCTGCCCCGGCTTTTTCTAATGCCGGCGCCAAGGTTCGCCTATCGTATCCGGTCCGTCTCATATTTTCCTGCCATTCTTCGGTTTGCTTTTCACGCTCTTCTTTCATTTTAGTAAATGATTTTTCTGTAGCGTATTCTTCCCAATTATAATCTGGTCTTCCTGTGGGTTGATGCATAGAGATCATTACCAATTTCCCTTTTACCGAAGGCAACCACCTGGCAAATTCTAATGAATCCTTGATCATTGGTAAAACCAGAAGTTCGGCGGTAATGCCGTTCTTGCCTGTTCCCGGACTCCAGGCCAATTGCATCCCACGCAGACTTTGCACCCGGGGATGTATCATATCGATATGCGTAATACCTCGTTCCCATCCTCGCCATTCGCCCCATTGCTCATTTTTAGCGGTAATTCCCCAGGTATTGAACTTTGCAACCGCCCAGTCGTGTGCGTTTTTCATTTGAGGGGTTCCAACCAGTCTTGGGCCAATTACATCCATGAGCTCATGCCCGAGATTCTTTAATTGCGAATTGTCGTTAGCCTCACTTATCATGGCTTGTATAACAGGATCCTTTTCCTGGGCCACAAATAATGTGACTGAGAAGAACAACATTACGCAGAGTGTAAAAAGTTTTTTCATTTGGATAGTTTTTCAGAATAATTAACCCTTTAAAAATACGGCTTCTTGAACGAATGTTGAAAATTGATCTGTAAATTTATAGTGATCCTCAGCTAATTAATTTGAATTCAATCAAATAGCTGGATATTTATGTAACAATTTGAAATTTTTAGACTCTATTATATATAACTAGTTATCAATCAATCAATGAAAAAACTACTCTTTCTCCTCATGGGTTTCCTGATGTTTCAGGCAACTGCACAATCGAAATTTACTGCCAAACAATGGCAGGAAGACTTGAAATTCCTTCAGCAAACTGTTCACAATGATTATTCATTTCTTTTTAGAAAAACCTCTGCAGAGGAATTTGACAATGCCGTAAAAACGCTACACGATCAAATTCCAACACTTCAGGAACATGAAATCAGCGTTGGGCTGGCAAGGATCATTGGCTTATTTAAATATGGTCATACCCGTATGGGATGGCGCAATAACCCGGTTTCTTTGAGGCAATTCCCTGTAAATCTGTATCATTTCTCCGATGGGATCTATGTGCAGGGTGTTCATAAAGATTATGCAAATGCGCTGGGAGCTAAAGTGATCTCGGTAGGCGGAATGCCGGTGATGCAGGCGCTAGAGAAAATATATCCCGTAGTTCCTTCCGAAAACGATCAGTTTTTTAAGGCGTATGGATTGCTCTATCTAATGAGCCCTGAAGTATTACATGCTCAAAGGGTTGTCCCTACCTTGTCTGATAATATTGAGCTTACACTGGAAAAGAATGGGAAAACCTTTACTACAACACTAAAAGCTATGGCCGCCGGAGAATGGGCTCCAAGAACTTATGGTTTTGTGCAAAGTGAAGGAGAATGGCTGGATGCGAGAGAAGCCGGGGAAACCCCGTTGTATTTGAAAAATCTGGATAAGATCTACTATTTTGAACATTTACCTGAAAAGAATACAGTGTATGTACGGCATAGCCAGATCCAGGACGATCCTTCGGAGTCGATTCCCGAGTTCTATACCCGGGTATTCGACTTTATCGCAAAAAACGAGGTTGAGAATCTTGTGCTAGACGTCCGCCTGAATGGGGGAGGTAACAACTACAAAAATAAAGCCGTCGTGACCAGGATCATCGAATCACAAAAGATCAACACCACCGGAAACCTTAAGGTTATCATAGGACGCAGGACCTTTTCTGCTTGTCAGAATCTCGTAAACGAACTGGATAATTACACTAACGCAGTATTCATTGGAGAGCCAACAAGTGAGAATATTAATTTTTACGGAGATAATAATGAAATAATTCTGCCTAATACCAAAACCCCGGTCTATCTATCATTTGCCTGGTGGCAGGATAAACCTCAGTGGGAAAACGGCGATTGGCTGGCTCCACATGTGGCAGTGGAAATGAGCTTTGAAGATTATCGAACCAATCAGGATCCCGTATTGAAAGCGGCTTTAGATTTTGGAGATGGAGATTTTGTCACAGACCCGATGCAGTATATGACTAACTTATACCATGCGGGAGATAATGAGAAGCTGGTCACAGAGGTTTCTAAAATGGTAAAGGATCCCCGATATAAGTTCTTCAATTTTGAAGCAGAGCTGAATAGTGTTGGTTATGCCCAGATTGGAAGAGGGGATCATCAAACAGCTATTGCGATCTTTTCCTTTGTTACCCAGTTATTTCCCGATTCGGCGAATGCCTGGGATAGCCTGGCAGAAGGCTATCTGGAAGCCGGAGATAAGGAAAAAGCAAAAGAATACTATGAAAAGGCGTATAAAATGGATCCTGATGGACCCACTGGCAAAAACGCCACTAGTATGCTAAGGAAGATCGCCAGCCACTAAAACCAGAATAAAATAAAAATCCCCTTATCATGCAGTAAGGGGATTTTTTCGTTTTCAAAAAACAGATTACCTATGGATGGCATAACTACTGGCTCGTGCATAGACGATCAGTTTTTCATTCCAAACCTTAAGTTTTTCGTTCCATTTTTTGAAGAATTTTTTACGTAGTTTTTTCTTCATATACTATTGTTTTAGAGTTACTAAATAATTCAACTTGATTAAACAATAGAATAAGAGGTAAATTCTTTCAGAAAGCTCCAATAAAAGGAGACTTTAGATGGTAGAAACAGGGGGTAATGGTTAAATGTAAGAAATTTCTTGTTATCATAATAATCATTTGGGTACTATTCGATGAAAGGTATTGAATATCAGTCCTGCCAGATGTCTTAACGCCCGAGAATGTATTTTACGGAATGCTGTCGATTTTCGTTTCAGAAGGCCCAAATACGCATCACCAAATAAAAAAATACGAATTTTTGTGATTTTTTGATTACCATGATCACTAATAGAGTAGAACCAGATTAAATGAGTAGGGAAGAAGCCTTTATAAAAATCATTAAGGATCATGAAGGAATTATCTACAAGATCGCCAGGATCTATGCGGACATTACCGAAGAACAGGCAGACCTGTATCAGGAAATAGTATTCCAGATGTGGAAGAGTTTCGAAAGTTTCAGAGGAGAGGCCAAAATAAGCACCTGGATGTACAGAATAGCACTCAATACTGCTTTGTTTCATTCAAAACAAAAGAATAAAAGAGGTAGGAATGTGTCTCTGGACAAGATCGTTTTAAAGCAAGAGAACTACGATCCGGTGATGGAAGATAGATTAAAGATCCTGTATCAACAGATCAGACGGTTAAACGACCTGGAGAAAGCGGTGATCTTGTTGTTCCTGGAAGGAAGGACTCACGAAGAGATATCGGCGATAACAGGATTGAGCCACACAAATGTTGGAACCAGAATAAGTAGGATAAAGGATAAACTGAGAAAAACAATCAAAAAATAACGGCTATGGAACTGGAAGAAATGCAAATACTTTGGACACGAATGAGTAGTCAGTTGGAAGAACAAAAAGAACTAACCAATAAATTAATCATGGAAATGACACAACAAAAATTTAGAAATAGGTTTAATAAACTTACCATCATCGAAACATCGGGAGCGGTGGTATGTTTTATCATTGCAATTGTAATACTTCTCAACATTGCTAAAATGAATACCTGGTACTTAATGGCCTGTAGCATATTCACCATACTACTACTAATTGTACTACCCATACTCACCTTACGGGCTATAAAGGGTATGCGAACCATGGATGTAACCCGGCGCAGCTATAAGGAAACCCTGCAGGAGTTTACACGGAAACGAAAAAATATGTTATTAATTCAAAGAGTTGGTGTTATGATAAGTGTATTTATGATGTGGGTAAGTTTACCTGTTTTCTCAATGATCATGAACAATAAAGACTTCTTCGCTCAGGAACACGATCCATGGTTATGGGTGTTCATAGCGGTTGTAACAATGGGAGTTATTCTCTTTGCCCGTTATGGCTACAGGGGTTATAAAAAGGTCACTTCCTCTGCCGAAAATGTACTACGCGATCTAAAAGATCATTAAGGGCGGGGTGGTAGATGTACTGCAAAGACTCTATTACCTCCTTTTTATCAGACAGTTAGCTGCTATTTTTTAGTTATATTTAGAATATAATTCACGCTTGCTAACTAACTCATTAGGATGGTCACTTCAAATTCTTTCATTGAAAAATTAAAGGCCATTGTACTTGCTAACTACACTAATGAACATTTTGGGGTAAGCGATCTGGTGGATCAATTTGGGATGAGCAGGTCGCAGCTACACAGAAAACTTAAAGTAGCAACGGGTCAATCTGTAAGTCAGTTTATTAGAGAGATACGTTTAGACGAGGCGCTGAAACTACTTCAGAACGAGGATGTAACTGCTTCGGAGGCTGCATATCAGGTTGGATTTAACAGTCCTACCTATTTTAACACATGCTTTAATGACTATTTCGGCTATCCGCCTGGAGAAGTAAAACATCAAATGGCATTAAGAGCGGCAAATGGTGCTTCAGATACAAGCCTGGAAAAGCCAGCAACAACAAATAAAAGATTGCTCGCATGGCTCTTAATTATTTCGGTGCTCGTTATATCCTATTTCATTTTCAGGTATTTTCAACAAGATTCGCCCGATACTGCGGTGGTTTCTTCCGAAAAGCTTAAGTCGATAGCTGTACTGCCGTTCAAGAACTGGAGTGGCGACCCCGAGCTGGAATATGTAAGTGATGGAATGACGGACGCTGTGATCACAAGATTGTCTAAAATTTCGGAAATGGATAAAGTAGTGCCCTTCTCCACAGTGATCAATTACAAAAATTCAGAAAAAAATACAGAAACCATTGCCAAAGAACTGAACGTGGAGTATATCCTTGAAGGCAATTTTAAACTCTCCGGAGATAAGGTGATGAGTAATTTAAATCTGATCGAGGTAGCCACCAACAATTTTATCTGGACCCTGGAGTACAGCGGACAATGGAAAGCGGACGAGATCTTCGAAATGCAGGCAGATGTGGCAGAAAATGTAGCCGAGAATATGGCCGTTAATGTAAGTACGAATGAAAAAACAGAGATAAATTCAAGACCTACGAGCAATGAGGAGGCATACCGTTTATTTCTGAAAGCAGAGGATCAGTTTTACAGACTTAACCAATATGGAATGGAAAATTCGGTAAAGTTGTACAAAGAGGCAATCGCGTTGGATTCCAGTTTTGTGGATCCATACGTAGGCCTGGGACGTACGTACAATGTGTCTGGATTAGTTTGGGGACTTTTACCCGAGCAGGAAGCCTGGAAACAGGCAAAAAAGTATTTTAAAATGGCTTTGGAGCGCGATACTTTAGGAGCTGGATATAATTCCGAAATTATCGAATTTCAGTTGGTAGGAGGAGCCTTTTACTATGAATACGACATAAAAAATGCCGAACTACAATACCAAAATACTTTGCTTAGAAAGGATAAGTTAAATTACCGGGATTATGGGTTTGACTACTCACGTAAAACAGGACGGTTTGACTATTCCATGAAACTTATCGAACGAGAAATAAAACGTTATCCGGTGGTTGGAGATGGTCATATGCAAAGGGCATTTATCCTTTTTATGTTGGGTGATAAGAAAAGTGCCATTGAACAACTTTCGGCACTGGATCCCTTCTACCAGGACAATTATTTTTATTTGCTGGAAACATCTAAATGGTATTTCTATATGGGTGAGACAAATAAGTCTGCCACGCATTTGGACGTATTACTTAAAAAATATGAAGATAGACCACCCATAGTACATTGGTTAATGGCTATCCATGCCGATCTGCAAAAAGATAGCACCAAACTAAATTCGAGCTTAAATCAACTAAATCTTCAATATAAAAATGGTAACTCTGGAAGCCCTGCCTGGTTTTTAGCGTTATATTATTGCCATATAAAGGATTACGACAAAACATTCCAATGGCTGAACAGATCCTATAATAATCGTGAGGTCGAGATGACCTGGCTGATGCAGGAACCAATGTTACAGCCACTAACGGACGATCCTAGATATATTGAATTATACAATAAGGTTGGTTTTAATGTGATCAAACCACTTCCCGCAATAGCCGATTGAACTATTTCCTATGTAGATTAATCCAATAATTTATTTTCCTCATTATTCGAATTTCTCTTCTGGTGTAGCGACGCAACAAATTCTTCCAATTTCTATGGTGAAAACAACATGATTTAAAGGCTTTAAACTTCTTGCATACGGTTTTTAAAAAAAGTTATAAAAAATCGAAACATAGTTGTTAGCAGTGACATACACATATTGGTAATCTTTGGACTATTCAAATTTAATAACCTTTAAAACATTAATTATGAGAACTTTAGTCAGTATTTTAGCAGTATGTTTAACCTTCGCAAGTTATGCACAAAAAGACAACAACCAGGCTACATCCATAGCCCTGGAAGACGTATTGATCACATCGAACGCTAACTATCTTCAAGCGGTACAGGATGAAAGTACTCCGGCAACTGTAAAGAAACTACAGCGTGAGGTAGCAACATATTCGTTGCGCGAGAATAGTGAATTCGACCAAAGCGTTAAAACACCATTCGAAATGGTCTTTAAAAATGCACACGGACAAATAGATGCTTTTTACGATGTTTCCGGAAAAGTAATCTCTTCTTATGAGAAGTTTCGTAACATCTTATTACCCGAACCTATAAGAGACCAGGTATTTCACGACAACCTCGATTGGGAGATGATTAGTAATCAGTACAGCAGTAGCTACACCTTAGATAATAAGATCAGGCGAACATATAAGATTAAACTGCAAAATGGCAAGCACAAAAAAGATGTAATCATCAAATTGCCAAATTAAGCGAACACAAACCAAAAAAAAACCACGATCAAGTCGTGGTTTTTTTTATTTACTATATCATTACTCTTCTACATAAGGAGCTCCGGCTGCCTGTAGTTTCTTATAGATCACGTCCAATTTCTGCTGCACCGAATTTAATTTCGCATTAGCCGAATTCAGCTCTTTCTTTACAATTTCAAGCTGCGTACTATGCTGGGGTGTAGGGCCGTAGGTAGCGCGTTCTATACCGCGATACACAGCAAACATTCGTTCCCCAACCGTGGGCCTTCCTTTTTCTCCTATTTCACCCTTGGCCGGATTCCCGTAGTAATGAGATGAAAGATCCTGAAGATCGCGCATCAAACTCTCTAATTCGTTATCTACAGTTCCGGGTGCCAGACTACTCCTGCTAACAGCGATCTGCATTGCCTTGACTCGTTTCAGAGATTTGCTAAGATCCAGGTCGAATTTAGAGGCTGCTTTAGAGGTATTCTCAAAGGACCTCCAGAAATTAGATACTGCATCTACAGAAGATCCCGGTAGAGAATTCTTATGCAGCGGCTTCACTCTAAATGATACCGGGCCATCCAGTTTACGGGTATTTCCATTTTCGGTTAAGAACATTTCCACTTTGTAATTCCCCGGGGGTGCTAAAAATGCAGCACGCTCTGTATCACTCTTGTCGTTGAGTTTTATAACATCCAGATCTGGATAGCGAAGATCCCAGCTAAGTCTGTTCACTCCTTTTTTTGGTTTCGTATTTAGTTTACGTACTATATTTCCGTTGGCATCACTTATGGCAAAGGTTAGCACGGGATCTGCTTCGTTTATCTCATCTGATAGCTTATCCCATCCAGGGAAAGGTACAGCGGCTGTATTTTTATTTTTTTCTGAATCCTGCCGCATTTGCTCCATCGTTTTCGGTGCGTCTTTTAGATAATAGGTGAAAGTGGCACCAAAATCCGGGTTAGGGGCTACGAAATGTGAATCGCCCTGACTTCCCTTTCCCGGCCCGAAGCTCAAGTGCGAGCGGGGTACATACCACCAGGCATCCCGAACACCAAATAGTTTTGCTTCCTGCTTCAGGGTGGCATCCGAAATATCTCGCAAAGCGGAATAGTCATCGAGAACGTAGAATCCCCTTCCGAAGGAAGCCCCGATAAGATCATTTTCTCTGCGCTGAATAGCGATATCACGGAAGGAGATGGTTGGCACACCACCTTCCAGTTCTGTCCATGAACCTCCATCATTCACTGTAAAATAGAGTCCGAACTCTGTAGCGAGGAACATAAGACCGGGTTTTACATGATCCTGTACCAATCTCCAGACTAGAGTTCGTTTTGGGATATTACTTGCAATCGAACGCCAGGTTCTGCCTTTATCTGTACTTTTCAGCAAATATGGATTGAAATCTCCGTATTTATGATTGTCTAAGGCTACATAGACGGTATTGGCATCGAATAGATCGGCTTTTATATCGTTTACGAATGCTGTGGCCGGAACACCAGGCAGATTTCCCACATTGATCATTCTCCAATTCGCCCCGCCGTCTTCTGTTACCTGAATGAGTCCATCATCAGTCCCCGCATAGATCAATCCTTGTTGTTTGGGGGATTCGGCAAGAGAAGTGATAGTGTTGTAATTAGACATGGCATACACATCCCAGGGCGCATCCCAACTCTGCTGCTTACCCATTATAGGCAGGGTAATTCGCTCTTCGTCCTTTGTAAGATCTCCCGAGATCGGGGTCCAGCTATCGCCGCGATTGGTCGATTTCCATACACGTTGTGAGGCAAAATAGATGGTAGTAGGGGAGTGTGGACTCACCAAAATAGGAGCATCCCAGTTATATCTCTCATAATCTTCATTCTCTCCGGGTTGCGGTTGAATATCCACTACTTCGCCCGTACTCATATCGATCCTGGATAAGGTACCTTCCTGCCGCTCGGCATACACAATATTGGGGTTTCCGGGTTCTGTAGCGGGCTGATGGCCATCCCAGTTCAGAATTACCCGCCAGTCGCTGTTTTGAATCCCGTGTACATTATCTGTGCGGGAAGGCCCACTCTGGGTACTGTTATCCTGCGTTCCTCCATAAATATTGTAGAATGGTTCTGCATCGTCTACCGCCATTTTGTAAAATTGGGTTACGGGCAGATTCTCGATGTATTTCCAGGTTTTGGTAAGATCGAAAGACTCATATAACCCTCCGTCTGAACCTACTATAAGATAGTTTGGGTCATTTTTTCTGAAGGCTATAGCGTGGTTATCTCCATGTTTGTTTTTTTCGTTCATGCGGTAAAAGGTCTTTCCGCCGTCCTCAGAGATCTGTAAATTATTATCCATGAGATACAACCTGCCCTCCTGATGTGGAGAGGCGTAAAGTTCCTGATAATAATGTGGTCCGGTTCCCCCGGAGATCGTTTCAGACATCTTGTTCCATGATGCTCCCGCGTCTTCAGAACGATACAGACCACCTTTGCGTCTGTCCAGTTCAATGGCTGCGTAAACCACATTCGGATTATGGTAGGAGATGGCAAGGCCGGTCTTTCCCATCCAGGATGTTGGGATCCCGTTTGTTAATTTGGTCCAGGTATCACCACCATCTGTACTTTTATACAATGCGGTTCCGGGACCGCCACCCATATAAGCAGCTACCGTTCTGTGTCGTTGCCAGGTAGCAGCGTATAAAACATCAGGGTCCTGTGGATTCATCACAATATCGGTTGCCCCTGTCCATTCGTTATCACCCAGCGTTTTATTCCAGGTTTTTCCTCCATCTGTTGTTTTATATACGCCGCGATCGCCTCCTTTACTCCAAAGTGGTCCCTGCGCGGTAACCCACACAACCTGGCTGTCGAACGGATGAACAAGAATTCGTGAGATATGCTGTGAATTTGCGAGCCCCATATTCTTCCAGGTCTTTCCTCCGTCAATACTCTTATAGATCCCATCGCCATAGCCTACATGTCGGCCGCCGGAATCCTCACCGGTTCCAACCCAAACGGTGTCCGGGTTATTAGGATCTATGGTAACGGCTCCTATGGAGTAGGAGGACTGCTTATCAAATACAGGTGTCCATGTGGTACCTGAGTTCTCAGTTTTCCAAACCCCTCCAGATCCAACGGCTACATACCAAATGCTTTCATTGTCCGGATGAATATCGATATCGGAAATACGACCACTCATAAAGGCAGGCCCGATGCTTCTAAGTTCAAGTCCGTTATAAATATTTTCAGATTTTTCTGAATTTTCCTGGGCTGTAAGACAAACTGTAAAAATTAGCAAAAAGCTGATGAAAAGTGTTATGGATGTTCTCATGAAAATTGTTATTTAGGAATTGTATTTAATTTGAAAAAACCGAACATAAAGTTACGGAATAATATTTACGACTATTAAAAGGTTTTTTCCAGATCATTTATGCGATAATTAAGTAAACCTGCTAGCGAATTACCTCAAGCAAAACAGGAAATATCCTACAAAATTAAAGAGTGTTTCATCCTCCCTAATTGCGGTAATCCCCTCTTACATATTGATATTCAATAAAATAACTTTGAAATGAAGATTTGTTGAGAGAAGTACCTCATTGATTTTATTTCTTTTATACATCCCCGCGAGCCCACTTTATCGACAACAACTTACACCTATTATTAACTTAATCCTACATGAAATGGATACAAAAATGAAGCCCGGTAAATCGGGCAAGAGTTCAAACCTAACAATTTACATTAGGGCAGGGGAACCTGTAGATGAAAAACCCAAGGAATTTTTAGCATTGTTATTCGACAAGAAGAAAAATTTTCTTGAAGGGACCGTAGTGAAAAACGACCAGGCCGTCTTTAAAACCGAGGGATGCGAACCAGGAGATTTTCAATTGCTGCTTGCTCCGAACCGAAAGGAGATCAAAGCCGAAAAAGATTTCGATCAATTGATTGCCAGGCATAAAGCTTACGAGCCAATTATAAAACTTGGCCCCAGAGGAGAATTTGAAATACTTCCTATCCCGGAACTGTATCTTAACCTTTGGTGGATTAGAAAGTGCAGGGTTAAAGGAAACGTGTCTAAATATTTCGACATCAGTGGATTCTACGAGAAAAAAGGCCTGTGTAATATGAGGGTCCATATTTGTGAAGTAGACCGATGGATATGGTTATTACCAAGAATCCCGGATCATGTATTATTACGTATTCCGGAGCTGGTACTAAAACCTGAATTGCCGTTTCCCGTACCTGTAGATCCTATTAGAAGGTTTCCAGAGATACCAGACCCACTCGGCCCTATCACGACCAATATTGACGGGATTTTCGAGGCCACCAGTTTTAAAGCTTCCGAGGCTTCCTTTTTGAAAAATCCCGAGAATTTTCAGAAAATAGAATCTGCGCAACGATCTATTGTCGACGATAAAAGTATTGTCCGGTCATTACAATCAGGCAATCCTACGATCATCAGGGAACTTTTGCTTCAGAATTATCAATTGTTTCACCCAATATTTTGTATCACACCCTGGTTATGGCCATGGTTCTACAAATGTGATGAGATCAAGGTTGTGTACACCGATGCCAACGGTAATTTCGATACCGAGATCATTTATAATCTCTTTGGAGATAAGCCCGACCTGTATTTCTGGGTGGAAGCTCATATCGATGGTACCTGGCAAACTGTTTACAAGCCTTCACTTCCATGCAATGTCTACTGGAATTACCAATGCTGGAGACATGTGCCTATCACGGTAACTGATCCACGTGTGGATTGGGATTGTTCAGAAGAGCTGGACGGCCAGGTGATCTGGGTGAAGACTATCGGAACCGGCACCAGTGTGTCTCACATTGAGCAAAATAATGTGAACGGTGCTCCTATTCAAGGGAAAACGTTGAACAGGCAGGGACTTACAGATAAATTTGAAGGCAGTGGAAATTACAGAAGACCCTTCGGTTCAGGTTTATCCTTTAGAGTACAGTTCAGCAGTGGATTGCCCACCGATAAATTCACTTATTATCGATGGTCCTATCGGAAAGTGAAGAATGGAGACTTGTCCAATGCAGGCGGTTCTGTGGAGCAGATTGGTAACCTCGTGGAAAAATTATATTCGTACGAGTTTATTGGATCAGACGGATTTCTACATATAGGTTATAATAAAGCCAAATTAGGACCAGTGGATAAGGGTGCGAATACGGGATTATATCTCATTCCTACACCGTCCCCGCAGGATGCGCCGTTTAATGCGCCTGAAAATCAGGCCGACTGGCAATCTAAGGATACCTGGACGATCTCTTTCGACTCTAATTTACAGGGAGACGGCTTGTACGAGTTTACGTTAGAGCTGTTCGATAAGGATGGAAATAAGATAAGCAACATCCCGAACGAAATATTCCAGGTACCTCACTTTAATACCTTTGCACCATCTGTGGTTGCACCTGGTGTAAACAGAGTTGCAAGTGGAGCAAATACCTGCAGTGCGTTCAAGATGCTAATGCGTATCGATAATAGTGTGTGCACAGCGGCCATCTCGAAGATAAAAGTAGATGGGGTAGAGAAGAATCCTACCTGCTGCGGATTTGTTCCTTACGAACCCGGTTCAAACCTGGAGGTAACCTTTAGGGCCTATCACCCTAATAATTTTGCCGATCTCAGTTTTGTGGTGAAGAAAGGAACCTGTAGCGACAGCGTACAGTCGAGCAAAACCAATGCCAGCGGTATGGTTATCGGAAATGCGGTAACGGGCGATGGAATAGGGTATACTCGCAATAATTTCAGTGAGTATTCTAGAACTTTCACTCCTTCCGAACTACTGGGAATTTGTACCAGTGAAGGCAAGGCAGCATTTGCAGAACATTTGTATGTAAATGCCCTGGCTATCAACGGAAATACTGAAATAAATACGTATGATCGCTCGGCATTAGCAGCCTTTGCACTCGAACCTGCTTAGAGCAATTTAATTAGCCAAAAAGAAAAGAGGGAGAAATCTCCCTCTTTTTTATTGTTCATTTTAATAGTATATCCTTCAGAATAAAAGATCCTGTATAAAGCAGGATCTCAATTTTAAGCCGAAATACGATTATTCGGTGGCTTTCTTATAGAATTCTGAAGCCTTTCCGGAAATCTTATTGAATTCCTCGCTCAGCGTCTTCTCTACATCCACTGCAGCTTCTTTTACATCGTTACCAATTTTTTTGGCTTTACGTTTCAATTCTTCTTTCTCTTCAAGGCTGAGATTCTTGTATTTCCAGTAGGCAAATGCTCCGCCCGCCAAACCCAATAGGGCTAATAATCCTCCTTTTGTCATGGTCTTTAAATTTTATTTTAAACTAGATCCCTTTTCCCGGGAACTAACTTATTAGTACAAATTCCGATAATATGTTACATCTTCAGATTCTCTATTTTACTTGGTGAAATGTATTGGTAATACCCGGCATCATAATTTTGCATCCTTCATATTTTGACTTGAAAAATTAAAATACACTAAATCTATATAACTAATTATTAGTAACTTAGGACTTTATAAAGCTATAAATGCCTCCTGTCCTGAAAATCTGCTAACTCCTACCAGTTGTTAATACATGACATATGAAATCTATTATCATTCCGGCCCTTTTATGTTTTATCTGCTTTTTTAATTCTGAACCTTTGAGAGCACAAACAAATCCTACAGTAGAGGAGTTGCAGAACTTCTTCAATGGTCAGCAATTACTCATTACCTATCGCGATGGGGAAGTACTATATGGTACCTATTATTTTCTGGAGGTACATTATTGTCCTAATGGCTATTATGGCCTTTACGGCCGAACCGTGAAGAGAACGGTGCTGGACAACGAACAACGGTCCAACTGGCAGGAATATGGCACCTGGAAAATTACAAGCCGCGACGATCTAAATGGGATCGAATACGTAGCCACAACCGGAGCCCAGCAATTCTACCCTTTGTATAAATTGCCTAATGGCGATATGTTTCTGCAAGAAGGAATTACAATTGTAAAGCAAGGCCTGGCAATATGCCAATGACGGTACTAATACAGCTGAATGTAATATTGTAAATCTATCTTGGCTAAGTTTTTAGGTAAAAATACGTATCCACATCTCCGGTAATTAACCTTAACTTTGAAGAAACCACCTTTGTTCAACTTCATAATCAATCGCAGTTGGCATAAATTCTTACAGCATGGATTCTCAAGATTTTAAACCTTTCGAAAGTATTGGCCTTTGTTTTAGTGGCGGGGGCTACAGAGCCACTTTTTTTGCCCTCGGTGTAGTTTCGTATCTCAATAAGGTAACATTTAAAAACAAAAGCTTACTGCAGAATGTGGAAGCCTTGAGCACAGTAAGTGGCGGTACCCTATTAGGTGTTGCCTACGCCAAAGCAGCACAGGACCCTTCAAAGAGTTTCCAGTCGTTTTTTTCTGAATTCTATTCTACCTTCGAGCCGGCCAATGACGTCCTTTTGGAGACCGCAGTAAAAAAACTTGAAGACGACAAGGTATGGGAAGAACATTCGTATAAAAAGCGTTCGTTGATCAATGCCTTTGCACTTACTTATGCCGAAATGGATCTGTTTAGCGGTTCTTTCAAGATGTTCGAGACCAGCCCTTCGGAACATGTACAGCACCTTTGTTTTAATGCTACCGATTTTTCTTTCGGACTCGCATTTAGATTTCAGAATACAGGACTTTTTGGGAATAAACCCTTAAACAACAGGGAGGTAGATGCCATAAAATATAAAGTGCAATTAGGGGATATAGTGGCCTCCTCGTCCTGCTTTCCAATTGGCTTCGAACCTTTGGTGTTCCCGGACGATTACTTCAATGACCATAACAATGCAAAGTATAAAGCTGTAAAGGGCCTGGACCGATTTATCGATGGAGTAGGGATCATGGATGGGGGTATAGCCGACAACCAAGGGATAGGAAGTATGATCAATATCAGTGAACAGAAAAGTAGGGACAGAGAGCTGGATCTAATCATAGTAAATGATGTGGGAAGTTATAAAATGATTCCCTGGCAACAGGATACAACCCCTGTGGTGAAGAGCAATTCACTAAAAAGCAGTATTGCGAAGCTACTTGGATATTTCGGCTTGAAACCGCTTTACTGGATCATTCTTGTCCTGGGATTACTTATCATTGTCTTAAACTCACTTGAAGTATTTAAAGGCCAGGCCTGGACCTCCTTATACATAGTTGGAAGTGTAATTGCGGGTGTGGGTATAACCCTTACCGTGGTAGGGATCGTTTTAGGTATAACAAAGGTTTTTGGGTTAAGCGGTTTGAAAAGATTTCTGAAGGATAATATCCCGGAGCCGCTGCTGGACGATGTAATGAGTTTTGAGAAACTGGGGATCGACCTGCTAAAGCGAATGCTCACAGACAGACTAACATCGGGAGAAAAAATGATCAATGATATCTTCCTAAAACAAATACGCCGTCTTAACTACAAGCTACTATACACCAAAGAAAGCTTGAAAAATAAGCTTATTACCTCTACGGTCTATGCATTGAACGGTAAGAAAACACCTTATTCGAATAACCTGAACTACAATAAAGACATAAAACCGACGCCTTCCAAACTATTAAAAAGCGTATGTCTCACGGCTTCCGAAACTCCCACAACGCTCTGGTGGGATAAAACAGATATTGCTAAGAACCGCATGGATACGCTAATTGCCTGCGGGCAGTTTACAAGTTGTTATCAACTAATGGATTATATCCTAAGGTTGAAAAAAGAGATAAAAGATCCCAAATTCGATTGGAGTTCCTTCGATGCCTTGTATAAACAATTATCTGAGCACTGGAAGGAATTCAACAAGGATCCCTTATTTATGGTGGAAGAGTATAAGAAGCAAATTAAGGTGTAAGTCATTCGCGAATGCTTTTCACTTTATCATATACGCTTCAGAAAATAACACGTTAAAATTACAGATATATTAAACCACTAGATTCGGGTTGAATGTAGAAGTTAGCCATGTGCTTCGATATAATTGGAATTTATTTTAGTCTTAGATTACATCAGTGATTTTCCCGATAACTAAGACCTTGCCGATCTGTTTAATGTGTTTTAGACCGAAAATCAGGTATTTAGAAAATGAATGCTTGGATGAAAATAATTTCATTTTTAATTACCTTTAAAGCTTTATCAATTCCAGTTATATTCTATGAAACTATCCAATTATAAATTTCTCTTTGCGCTATCGTTTTTCTTTACCGGCGTACAACTTGCACAAGACTTTTCAGCTTTAAAATATCGAACCGTTGGCCCCGAACGCGGTGGACGTGTTACCTCTGTAACCGGTACTCCTATGGAGCCCGGCACCTTTTATCTGGGTGCTACCGGAGGCGGTGTTTGGAAATCGGAAGACTATGGGACTAGCTGGAAAAACGTATCGGACGGGTTTTTTAAAACCCCTTCCATAGGAGCCATAGAAATTGCAGCTAACGATCCGAATATTGTCTACGTTGGGACAGGTTCGGATGGATTGCGAAGCAATGTGATAAGTGGGAAGGGAATGTATAAATCCATCGATGGAGGTAAGACGTGGGAGCATATTGGTTTATCGAATGTAGGCCAGATAGGGGCGGTAGAGATCGATCCTACCAATCATAATATTGTTTGGGTTGCGGCTATAGGTAATGCCTTCATAGCAAACCCCGAGAGAGGTGTGTACAAAACTATCGATGGTGGCAAGACCTGGAATAAGGTCTTATTTGTTTCAGACAAGACCGGTTTTGCCGATCTGGAATTATTGCCCGGAAATCCTAATATCGTATATGCTGCAGCTTGGAAAGCAGAGCGGAAGCCATGGACCATCATCTCCGGAGGAACTAATGAAGAAGGAGGTATTTATAAATCCATCAACGGAGGAAAAGACTGGGTAAAACTCAAGGAGGGTCTGCCACAGGGCCTCATTGGAAAGATAGACCTGGCAGTATCTGCTGTGGATTCCAGCGTCTTATACGCTGTGATCGAAGCCCCGGGGGAGGAAAGAGGCCTTTACAAATCTGTGAACCAGGGGAAATCCTTCAAACAGGTTTCCAGCGATGAGCGTCTTGTAAACCGGCCTTTTTATTACACCAATATAGAATTAGATCCTACCAATCCTGATATTGTTTATTCCAATGCGAACCCATTAATAAAGTCTGTTGACGGAGGGAAAACCTGGAAGAGGATGAGCGTACCTCATGGCGACAATCACGATATCTGGATTAATCCCAATAACCCCGATCTTCTTATTCAATGCAACGATGGAGGTGCGAACGTGTCTCACAATGGAGGTGAAACATGGTCGACACAATTTAACCAGCCAACTGCCGAACTATATCAGGTGGAAGTGGACGATCAATATCCCTATTGGCTCTATGCAGGGATGCAGGATAATTCGTCTACCATTGCAGTTCCCAGCAACCCTCCATCTTCTATTCAGTATCCGGGAAGGGGATGGATTATAAATACCGGTGGTTGTGAAACCGGCCCGGGTGTACCTAAACCCGGCGACCACAATATAGTCTACGCTAATTGTAAAGGGCGCTTTAGTGTATTCGACAAGCGCACAGGAACAGAGAAAGGATATTATGTAGGTGCATCTAATATTTACGGGCATAATCCTAAGGATCTGGAGTACCGGTTTCAGCGGGTAGCGCCTGTTCATGTTTCACCCCACGATCCAAATGTTGTCTATCACGGCTCTCAATATCTTCATAAAACAACAAATGGTGGCGAAGCCTGGGAAACGATATCGCCGGATCTTACTGCTTTCGAACCGGATAAACAGGTTATTTCAGGAAGTCCTATAACCCGCGATATCACAGGCGAAGAATACTATAGCACCCTTTATTCCATCAGGGAATCTCCCTTAGTGAAAGGCCTTATATGGGTGGGGTCCAACGACGGAGTTGTTTCTGTAACAAGAGATGGAGGAGCCAGCTGGAGCAATATTACTCCTAAGAACCTGCCTAAAGGAGGGCGGGTAGAATCTGTTGCTCCTTCTCATTTCGATCCGGCCAGGGCCTACATTGCCGTAGACAGGCATTTACTGGGAGATGAAAAACCGTATTTCTATAAAACAACCAATTATGGTGCGAGTTGGGAGAAAATAACCAATGGAATACCCGACGATTTCAACGCGAGAGTGCTTCGTGAGGATCCTGTTCGGCCGGGCCTTTTATTCGCCGGGACAGAGTACGGTGTGTTTGTATCTTTTAACGATGGACAGTCCTGGAAGGAATTTCAGCAAAATTTACCTGTAACGCCTATCACAGATATTAAAATATTTAGGGGAGATCTTATTCTAAGTACCATGGGAAGAGGTTTCTGGATCCTAGATAATATTACTACGCTACGGCAGCAGCAAGTGAACAATCTTGGAAATTCTGCTGTATTGTTCAAGCCGGATAATACGATCCGATATCGAAATCCGAAATCCACCTACACAGATTTCCCCGAATATCCTGGGGCGAGCGCAATTATCGATTATTATATTCCCGAAGGACATGAGGGAGGTGTACAAATAGAGATCTTAGATGAACATAATCGGCAGGTGGCAACGATCTTTAGCGATAGTACGGAACTGCAAAGTAAAGAAGTTGTTGTGGAGGATATGAATTTAAGCGAGACCTTCCGCTATGTAGACAAAAAACTGGATCCCAAGCCAGGCCTGCATCGTTTTAGCTGGAATCTTCGCCAAAAAGGAGCATGGAGAAAAGATGAAGACAGGCGATACAGGGGTGGCCCGCTAGTGGCTCCAGGGGTTTATAAGGTTATACTTCGGGCAGGTGGGGTAACAACGGAACAAAATTTCGAACTCCTTATAGACCCGCGCATAGCCGAATCTGGAATTACAAAGGCAAATATCGAGGATCAATTAGCCTTTCAGAATCAGGTAATAGATCTGCTTTCCGAAGCCCGAAAATTGCAGGCTCAACTGGAGGAAGAAGCCGAGGAATTGAGTGGGAAAAAGGCAAAGGCTAAGCAAGAACGTCTGGAAAAGGTAAATTCAGTATTAAGAAAACTTAAGAACGACGAAGGTGCTTATCCCCAGCAGATGCTGGTTTCACAGATTTCTTATTTACTCAATATGGTAAGTGGAGCAGACCAGTTGCCCGGTAAAGATGCCAGGGTTAGATTACAAAAACTTACAAATGATTTCAAGGCTGTAAAGCAAGAAGCGTCCAGCTAACCTCAATAAAGGGAGAGTATGCTGTGCGCTTCTTGATCCTTTTAATTTAACTGGCTAATCGTAATAATAAGCGAAGGGATCACAAAACTGGAACTAACAACCCCTTAAGCGATATTTAAGATATCCACCTTGATTTACAATGATTAAGGGTATCTTTTCCAAGGTGCAACTGGGTTCGATAACAAACTGTAGGTTTGCGCTGGTGTTGAAATCTTCTGTGGTGTTTCTTTTTACCTTCTGAACATACCGAGTTTGCTTTCTAACCACCTTCACATCACCATCCATAAAGACGTGCGGGTCCATTTCTTCAACGGCATTCGGGATTTCAACCATTTCTTCCATAAAGGTGAGATGATTTGTATCATCGTAAGTTACCGATAATTTACCCTTAAAGTCTCGCTTTTCATTTGGAGAAACAAAAAAGGAATCGTTGTTTAATTTCATATTGATAACGAGTTCGAATTCATCATCTCCAAGATCGAGTACGCCCAACTTTATCTCATAGTTGTCGTGGGTAATCGTTTCGTAGTAATAGGTGTAATCCGGCTTATTAACATCTATCATCTCATCATTAGAGAGAAGTGCCATTTCATTATTTGTGTCTGAAATAGGCTGATTACAGTTAAATAGTAGGAGAGTTGCGAAAATTGTAATAAAAAATTTCATATCGATTTATGATTTAAGATTCTGAAGCTTGTTTCGCTTACGGAATGAGTGTAATAGAATAACTCCCGAATTTTGATTAATGATGTAGTAAAACTAGGTGTTTGGGACCTTAAAAATGTCAAAAGAGTGTAAAAGAAGTGTCAAGCATTGCAAAAAGTTGGAAAATTATATGTTATTTAAGGCTCTATGAAAAGAAGGATCTTTTTCTACATCATTTCACTCATAATTCTCATATTGATATGGTTTCTATCAATAAATAGAAACACAACCGATATTTTTTCTGAAAAAGTAAAGATCTCACTGCGAGAGGTAGGTGATCAATTGTTGCGTGAGTACCAGGATTCTACCTCCAGGGTGCTTCCCGTTATTGAAGAAGATCCTTCTTTTTTCAATCTTTCCTTTGAGAACGACCTTGGGTTTTACCCTGAAAGCCTCGTTGCAGCAATCGATAGCAGCTTTCGATCTCGACAATTAAGTGAGAATTACCTTGTGGAAGTGATCCAGTGTGGCGATAAGGAGGTGGCTTATAGTTTTGAAGTGGATACCGGGGTAGAACGTACGGTTATTGCTTGTGCAGAACGAAAATTACCCTCGGCCTGCTATACCATTACAGTTCGCTTTGCAGATAGGGTAGTAACGAAAACTGCTTCAAACGCTTGGATCTACCTGCTTTTTTTCTTCGGAATAATAGGGTTGCTAGAATTTTATTTTTACCGAAATAAAGGAGGTTCACAAAAAGCCGAAGGAATTGACCATTATACCACCTTAGGTAGTTTCAGATTTTATCCCGACCAAAACAAACTGGTAAAACAGGCCACCGAAATAAGCTTGTCGAAAAAAGAAGGTGAGTTATTAGCAATTTTAGTTGGGCACGCCAACAAGGTGGTAAAAAGAGACGAGTTAACCAAGAAGGTATGGGAAGACAACGGGGTAATAGTGGGTCGTAGTCTCGACACCTATATTTCTAAACTGCGCAAAAAACTACAGGAGGACGATCGCATCCGTATTGTAAACGTACACGGAGTGGGTTATAAGCTGGAAGTGACATAAAAAGGCTTCTTTTTAATTGCGATTGAACTCTTTAAATTTTCTCGATTTTGCCTTTTAAAAGTATGGTGATTTTTGCTTAACTTTCTGCATCAATCAAAATTTAGTACCGATGAAATTCTTTTACAGGCTCTTGCTTGCTGCACTTGTCTTTCCGGCATTTTGCTTTTCCAATAACATTCAATTAACCATCGTATCATTTTCTAAAGAATCGGGCATTGTTCAATTTGATCTCACTTGGGAAAATGCCTGGATGAACAAAAAGAACCACGATGCTGCCTGGGTTTTTGTGAAATTTATAGATAAAGACGGGAGTTATATACACGGTAATCTAGCCGCCTCCCCTCATGAGGCTAGTAATAATTTCGGGCCTACGATGGAGGTACAAGTAAGTAAAGATCGAATAGGGGCTTTTATAGTTCCTCTTGAATATCACCGGGGTGCGGTCATTGCAAATTTTAAACTGAAGATCGACACTGAACTACTTAAAAGAATAGGTGATGAGCACGAAGTTCGTGTCTACGCCATCGAAATGGTTTATATCCCTGAAGGCGCATTTTATGTTGGCTCCACAGAACAGGAAGCTATTGATTATGCCTCTTTTTACCAATCGGATGCTTCTGGGGAACCGGCCGGACCTTATAGGATCGCTTCAGAGGACCAAACGATTAAGGTGGGCAAAAAAACCGGGGATCTTTACTACAAGACAGGTGATTCTCCTTACAGGGGAGATCAATCAGGTGTTATTCCAGCCGAATTTCCGAAGGGCCATCAGGCTTTTTATATTATGAAATATGAAACCACCCAGGGATTGTATGCAGATTTCCTGAATGCGATTCATCCTGAACTGGCCGCGGCCTTAAGTCCGCATACCATTGAGGGTTATTACGATAAAAAAGGCTGTATCCGCTTTGAGAATGGCACCTATCGTGCCGATACCTACGACCGGCCGGCTAATTTTATTACCTGGGATGACGGTATGGCATTTGCCGATTGGGCTGGTTTGCGGCCTATGACCGAATTTGAGTTCACCAAAGCAGCTCGCGGTCCCGAACTGCCTATTGCGCACGGATTTCCATGGGGAACAGATTCTACCGATAAATTAAAACGGGTGGTCACCCTCGATGATGAACTGGTTCTATTAAATGGATTATCTGAAAAACAATTGGCAGATGCCACACGCCCGGCCTTTGGTGCATCCTACTATTGGGTAATGGACCTCGCCGGCAGCCTATGGGAAAAATGTGTCACGATTGGACATCATATAGGCAGAGCATACAAGGGAACTCATGGAGACGGGATCTTATCCAGCCAGGGTACAGCCACCAATCCCGATTGGCCTAAAGGTATTTCGGAAGAAGGCGGTTACGGCTATCGTGGTGGCGGATACTACGATCACGACATGAAAGTAAGCGACTATAATCCTCACAGTCCAATCTCTTACCGTCCTTATGGTAGCTGGGCAGGTGGAGATCGATCAATCGCCTATAGCCAAAGGTTAGTGAGAACCGTCGATTAAGCCCGGATTTTATAATGATCACCGGTAGAAGTGATCGATCTCTTTCTATTCGCTTTTCGCTTAAGGATTCTTCTGTGCACAATCCTATTTTCATCTGAAATAGGAAAAACCCTTATAAAAATTCCAGTTGTTTTACCCTTTATTTTCAGGGTTTTTAGTGCAACCTACTGATTAATAAGTCTTTAAATTTGTGTTGAAGTATTATGCAAAAAGTTCCATCAACGCTCTCCGCAAACCAATTTAGTAACCCTTAACCTAATCAACATGAAAAATTTAATGAGATACCTGTTAGGCTTGTTAGTCCTAATTGTATTATGTTTTAGCTGCGATCCCGGAAAGACCGATCCTGTGGATCCAAGCAACGATCCCTGTGAGTATAGTGAGCCTCTAAAACGAGGCACTATAGAAGCGAGGATAGCCAAAGGTGGCGAATACCCACCAGCAGATCCTACCCGCGACACGTTAAACAAGGAAAAAAAGCCCTACTATGTACCCGTAGGAACAATAAGGGGTGATTTAAAACCAGCCAATCCGGAGTATAAGGTAGATAAGCACGATCCGGGTGCGAGTCAGGCAGTTTCTTTCGAAGAATACGATGAGATTGGTGACGCGCCAAATACCAGTAGCGTACTTCCCGAGCCTAGTGTGGCGGAAAATGGACAAACTGTAATGACCACAGGCAACTGGTGGATGTCGCTTTCCCTGGATGGAGGGCAGTCATTTACAAGTGTTAATCCTACTACGATATTTCCAAACGACTACGGCGGATTTTGCTGCGACCAGGTGTTGCAATATGTACCGGAGTTCGATCTGTTTGTATGGCTTTTACAGTATGTACAGGATGGCTCGGGGCAAAATGCCATTCGAATAGCCGTGCAGAACACACAACAGGTTAGGGACAGTAATGGCACGTCCTGGACCTACTGGGATTTTACCAATGATGCCCTGGCCAGTGGTGGCGTATTGGATTATAACGACATGAGTTTCGGAAATCAATTCCTTTACTGGACAAGTAGTATTGGAGGTGGTGCTAACCGCTACGTGATCAGGATCCCTCTGCAGGAACTGGCGGCAAAAGGTACAGTGAACTATCAATTTACAGGTGCTACCACGGCATTCTGGTCGCATGTTTCGCAAAATGGAAACAACGCTGTTTACTGGGCCGGCCATCAAAATAACAGTACCATGCTGGTATACAGCATGCGGGATAACGAGAACTTCTACAGTTGGCGGGAAGTTAATATCAACTCCTGGCCTAATGGAACCATGTCCTCTACCGCTGCCGATGGTAATAACTGGCTAAGTGATGCTTCATGGAAAACCTATGTAAGGGCAGCGACGGTGCGGGAGAATAATGTGATCTTTGCCTGGAATGCCTCCGATAATGGTAATTTCCCGCAAACCCACGTTCAAATCGCCGAAATAAATACCAATAGCTGGAATCTGGTGAACCAGATGCAGATCTGGAACCCCGATTTTGCCTTTGCTTACCCTTATTTTGAGACGAATAGAAAAGGACAAATTGGTATTATCACAGCCTTTGGTGGCGGACCATGGAATGCCAGTAGTGGAGTAGGAGTTTGGGGAGATTTTGTGATCTATTATCCACGACTTAGTTCACGTAGTTATACCAATTATGGTCATTACCACACTACACGTCGTTCCGGCACCAATGGAGACGAATGGGTCTCTGCGGGATTCACATACGAAACCGACGGTTCGATTACACCCTATTATGTTAGGTTCAAACATTAGTGATTAATAACAGGCCTAACATCAAAAACCCGGAAAGAGAGGTCCGGGTTTTTGCTTTTTATTTTTATTGAAGTTACTTTTTGGTTCTTATAAGAATCACCCCGTTGGCTCCCCGGGAACCATAAATGGAAGTTTCACTTCCTTTTAGAACACTTATTTTATCCACATCCACCGGAAGTATATAATCAATAGAGGAAACCACATTCCCATCCACCACAAATAAAGGATCTTGGGCCGAAATAAGTGAATTTACTCCCCGTATAGTGATCTTATTATCACTGCTAACCCTAACGCCCGGAAGTTGGTCTCGAATAAGGTCGTAAATACTCAAGAAACGAGTAGCATCAATGCGTTTATCGGCATCTACCACATCTATCTTCACGGCTATATATTTTTCATCTTTCTCATCGTAACCAATGGAAACCTTGTCCTTATTACTCAATCTTTCCCCGGAAGATAGCCGCCCGTCTATATATACAAAGTCTACTTTCTGCTCCCCGTTATAGTCGTGGGAGAGGAGTCCGTATTTGGGAGTATACACATGTAGAGCTTTTAGATCTCCCATGGTTAAAACCTGGTATTCGCCATTTTTATTGGTCTTCACGTTCGAGTTGATAGAATCCAGGAAGATCTGTGCGCCGGCTATTGGTTTATCCTTGTTGTTGGAGACCGTACCAATGATCTTATGTTGGGCAGTGAGGGCAGAACTGCTAAGAAGGACAATAGCACTTATATATACTGAATAAAGTTTCATCGAAGTGATGTTTAGGTAATACTTTCTAAAGGTAATGATAAGTACAGAGAATGGAGTTTCTTAGAATAACTAATTATTTTACAATAACCAAAGGACGATTGAAAATAATTAGTCGTAAATTTAGTTCCATACAAACTAACCTCTCAATTATGACATATTATTCTGTTTTAAATGTTACTCCTACATCCGAAGAGTGGATCCCGGAGTACATTCCAACTGCCTCAAAACTTGTTGCTGCCCACGGCGGAAAATACCTTTCAAGAACTGTTACTCATGAACAGCTGGAAGGAGCAGATGCACCCGCAGCTGTACGCGTGATCATCGAATGGCCATCTAAAGAAGCAGCCACAGCCTTTATGAATGATCCGGCTTATTCGCCTTTCTTAAAGATGCGAACCAATGGATCGAATAGTGAACATTTTCTATTAGCCGGTCAGGACGACATGGCCCAATAATTAATTCAAATTATAAAACATACCCATGCAAACAACATCCATAAAGGCCTATGGCACAGAAGCTGCCGATGCCGATATTAAACAATTACAAATAAAAAGACGTCTTCCACTAACTAATGATGTGGAAATCGATATAATGTACTGTGGAGTTTGTCATTCCGACTTACATTTTGCGCGTAACGACTGGGGTATGACGGAGTATCCGGTGGTTCCCGGCCACGAGATCGTGGGAAGAGTTACTCGGGTAGGTGATGGCGTTACAAAGTATAAAACAGGAGACTTGGTGGCCGTTGGTTGTTTGGTAGATTCTTGCAGGAGCTGTAACAACTGTAAAAACGATTTAGAGCAGTATTGCCCTGAATGGGTTGGAACCTATGGAGGATTTGATAAGCATTTACAGACACCAACACACGGAGGATATTCGGAAACTATAGTAGTGGATGAGGAATTTGTTCTAAGTGTCCCCGAAAATCTCGATGCTGCAGGTGTGGCACCGGTGCTGTGTGCGGGGATCACAACCTGGTCGCCTCTGCGACACTGGAAGGTTGGCAAAGGCAGTAAAGTAGCTGTTGTTGGCCTTGGCGGTTTGGGACATATGGCGATAAAACTTGCCCACGCTCTTGGGGCTCATGTAACTCTGTTTTCTCGTTCTACCAATAAAATTGAAGACGCAAAAAAACTAGGAGCTAACGAGGTGATCATTTCTACAGACGAATCCCAGATGGAAGCAGCCTCGGGCAGATTCGATCTTATTGTAGATACCGTACCTTATGAACACGATCTTAACCCTTATGTAGGAACTCTTTCCACTAACGGAACCCTCGTTGTAGTTGGGTATTTAGGGCCATTAGATCCTATGTTAGTTACTGTCCCTATGATCATGGGCAGGAAGTCTGTTGCCGGATCGCTCATTGGAGGAATTGCCGAAACTCAGGAATTACTGGATTTTTGTGGGGAACACAATATTGTTTCCGATATTGAAATGATAAATATGCAAAATATCAACGATGCCTATGAGCGCATGCTTAAAAGCGATGTTAAATATCGCTTTGTAATCGATATGAAGTCGTTGAAGGAATCTTAAATGTTATGTCACAACGCCGCGCCTTTTTAAAATCGGCCGCTCTAGCAGCTGTATCTGTTCCATTCCTTTCTTTCGATAATAAACAAACCTGGTCGCTCGAACCCCTGCTTGATACTTTCCAGGATCCGGAAGCCTACTGGCGAATGGTACGAAAACAATTTCCACTTAAGGAAGGACAAACCTATTTTAACAACGGCACTATGGGGCCAACCCCAGGTTATGTATTGGACACCATGATCAATCATATGCTGCATTATAATAAAGAAGCAGCAACGATCGATTATAAGGATGGCTCCGGTCCGGAACTGCTTAGCGGGTATTTTCCTTATCTCGAATTGAGGGAAAAACTCGCGAGGATAGTTAACTGCGACCACAAAGAGATCTCGCTCACTCAGAACGCGACCTTCGGGATGAATTATGTAGGTATGGGCCTCGACTTGAAGGCTGGGGACGAATTACTCAATACCAACCAGGAACACGGTGGTGGTTTTGGTGCCTGGCAAACTCTGGCAAAAAGAAAGGGCTGCGTATACAAACAAGCCACAATGCCTGTTCCGGCCAATGATCCTCAACAAATAGTGGATGCTATCTTCAAGGAAGTTACCCCTAGAACGCGGGTGATCGCCATTCCACATATAGTGTCGGTTTACGGGGTGGTAAT
Organism: Pukyongia salina; assembly: GCF_002966125.1. Lineage (GTDB taxonomy): Bacteria > Bacteroidota > Bacteroidia > Flavobacteriales > Flavobacteriaceae > Pukyongia > Pukyongia salina. The sequence continues at coordinate 2,831,425 of NZ_CP027062.1, read as the reverse complement.
GCCCGTAAAAGCCATCTGCGAAAAGGCCAGGGAACGTGGTATTTTTACCATCCTGGACGGAGCCCAGTGTGTGGGTCATGTGGATGTGGACGTGAAATCAATAGGCTGTGATGCTTACTACAGCAGTTTACACAAGTGGATGTTGGCACCAGCTGGTAGCGGACTTCTATACATTAACAAGGAGGTGGTAGGCGATATCTGGACCACCATTGCCAGCTATAATTGGGATAACCAGGAGGACCATGGTTTCAGGCTTATGCAAAACGGCACTGGAAACCCGGCATTGATCGCCGGTTACGATGCCGCTGTCGATTTCTTCAATAGTATTGGCAAGGAACGCTGGCTGGGCAGGATAAAAGAATTAGGGGCCTACCTGAGAGACGGCCTGAAAGATATGCCGCATGTTACCATTTCATCTCCTACTAACGAAGACATGGCTGCCGGAATCACCACCTATGCGGTAAATGGACTCACGGGACCCGAACTTCAGAAAACACTTTGGGAGAGGGAAAGACTGCAACCCCGTTCGGTAGGAACAGAGCTGTTGCGCCACTCTGTGCACATATACAATTCGAAGGAAGAGATCGACAAAGCCCTGACGGTGATTTCGGATTTAAGATGATCTGTCGTCGATGGTATAGTAAAGAGGGTTCAGAGACCGTTCTTGTAGATAAAACAAGATTTTTCCGATAATTTATTTCAGAAAAAAACATAGTATTTAATACTATCTTTAAGAGGTTAATATTTTAAAGTTATGGAGTCATTTCAGGAGATATTAGATCAGGTGTTATTTAGTATCGGCACCTGGTCGCTAAAGGTTCACATGGTGGCGATGCTATTGTTTATCCTGCTAATGACGAGGATAATCCTCTGGATCGTGAAGAAAATGCTTTTCAGGCGGTCCAATGTAGATGAACATGAGAAAGGAAACATACAGGCTGTATACCAGATCATCAGATATGTGATATGGATAGCTGCCTTTGCCCTGATCCTGGAATCTTTAGGAGTAAAAGTTACCTTGCTACTAGCAGGGTCTGCCGCTCTTCTGGTGGGGATAGGGCTTGGTTTACAGCAAACCTTCAACGATATCATTTCGGGATTTATCCTGCTTACCGAGCGAACCATAAAAGTAGGAGATGTACTGGAGGTTGAGGACAACGTTATTAAAATTCAGAAAATAGGAGTTCGAACATCATTAGGATTGAATACAGACGATATCTCCGTGATCATCCCAAATTCCCTGATCACCACCAATAAAGTTATTAACTGGAGCCACCAGAACGACAAGACCCGTTTTCGTATCGATGTAGGGGTGGCCTACGGTAGCGATGTGGACCAGGTGATCCAGATCATGGAAGAAAGTGCTTTCGAACATCCCGATGTGTACGACCGCGAATTAACAGAAGGTAGATTAATGGGTTTTGGCAGTTCTTCTCTCGATTTTCAATTGCTGTTCTTCAGTAAGAATATCTTTCGCATAGGATCGGTGAAGAGTGATATTAGAAGGATACTGGTGAGAAAATTCAACGAGAACAACATTGTGATCGCCTTCCCGCAACTGGATGTGCATTTAAAGAAAGAATAAGGCAGAAAGCCTGGAACTAAAAACTAAATGTGTTTTTTAGTTTGCGACCATCGGCCGCAGAACTTCCCAAACTGTATTGGCGACGATCTTATGCCCTTCGGCTGTAGGATGGATCCCGTCATTTTGATTCAAGGCCTTTATACCACCCACATCTTTCAGAATAAAGGGAATGAAAGCGACATCGTATTGAGAGGCTATTTCAGCAAAAAGTTCGCGAAACTCCGTTGTATAATCTTTCCCCATATTGGGAGGTAATTCCATCCCTGCCAGGATGATACGAGTATTAGGGCTCTCGGTTTGAATCGTTTCTATGATCGCTTTTAGATTAGCTTTGGTCTCTGTAAGCGGAATCCCTCTAAGGCCATCGTTGCCGCCTAATTCCAGCAGAAAAATATCCACTTTCTGCTTCATCACCCAGCTTAGCCTACTTCTTCCTCCAGCCGTGGTTTCCCCACTTAAGCCCGAATTGATCACTGTATAATTAAGTTCTAGGCTGTCTATTTTTTTCTGAAGTAGTGCAGGGTATGCCTCATTGCTGTCGTCCAGTCCGTAGCCCGCTGTAATACTGTCGCCAAAACATAGAATGGTTTTAGATTTGCTGTTTTCCGAAACTACCGTTGTTTCCTCTGTGTCTGAATTTTCTTCCATGGCCTTTTCCGCATTTTTCTCATTGCCGCACCCTATAAGCAGTATAGCTAAAATGAAATAACAAAACTTTATGATAATAGGCGCTTGAGAAGCAACAGAATTTAAATGCAAATGTTTATTTTCAGGCATTGATCGAAGCGATTTAAGAAATTTCAGAATATGTCAAAGATATTAAAGATAACCGGTCTGGAGAAGCAGTATACCAGCGGCGATAAACAATTAACAGTATTAAAGGATATTTCCTTCGAAGTAGAGAAGGGGCAAACCTTTGCTATTGTTGGCCCTTCAGGTAGTGGAAAGACCACCTTACTGGGATTATGCGCCGGCCTTGACCAGCCTGATGCCGGGCGGGTGGAACTTTGTGGCTACGACCTCGATTCCCTCAATGAAGACGAAAGAGCTGCTTTGCGAAACAAAGAAGTAGGGTTTATTTTTCAGAATTTTCAACTATTACCAACATTAACCGCCCTGGAGAATGTGAGTGTTCCCCTGGAGTTGCAAGGGGCCAAAGACGCCATGAAAAAAAGCAGGGAACTACTGGAAAAAGTAGGCCTGGGAGATCGAGTGCATCATTTCCCATCGCAGTTGTCCGGAGGGGAACAGCAACGTGTTGCACTGGCAAGAGCATTTTCGAACAGCCCGTCTATACTTTTTGCCGATGAACCTACGGGCAACCTGGATGAAGAGACAGGAGAGAAGGTAATTCGTTTGCTATTCAACCTGAATAAAGAAGCCGGCACCACCCTGGTGATCATTTCTCACGATCTCGACCTGGCAAATAGAACCCAGCAAATATTGCGTTTAAAAGGCGGACAAATATATAGTAATCAATCAACGCTGATCGCTTAAGCTAAGTAACAATAAACAATGACGGCAAGATCCTCCTGGTTATTTAAAATGGCATGGCGCGACGCTAAGGCGAGTAGAGTGAGACTACTGCTATTCATGGCGTCCATCATTCTGGGAATTTCGGCCGTTGTGGCCATACAACTGTTTAGTGCCAATCTTACCGACACCATTAAGCTGCAATCGAAAAATCTGATGGGAGCCGATTATATTATCGATACCCGGCAGGAACCCACCCAGCGCGCACAGGCTATTATAGATTCGCTACAACCGGGTGCCAGGGAGGTAAATTTTGTGTCGATGATCGCCTTCCCGAAAAACGGAGGTACTAAATTGGTACGAGTACGTGGTCTGGATGGCGCCTTTCCCTTTTATGGAACCATTACCACCGAACCGGCAACCGCTGCGGCCAGCTATCAGGATGTAGGTGGTGCCTTGGTAGATGCAACCCTGATGTTACAATTTAACATCCAACCGGGAGATTCTATCAAAGTAGGGGAGATCACACTCCCAATTGCGGCTTCTTTAAAGGCAATTCCGGGGAGTTCGGCGGTTTCTACCTCGGTGGCACCTCCGGTGATCATCCCGTATCGCTTTATAGACGACACAGAACTTTTACAATTTGGAAGTAGAAAAGAGTATCAGTTCTTTTTTAAGGCATCGGATACGCTGAACCTGCAGGCCTTTGAAGACATAATAGATCCGCAACTGGATATGGAAAACGCCGACCTGGATACGCATACAAGTACCAGCAGGCGTCTAGGAAGACGATACGAGAATGTTGGGAAGTTTCTTAATCTGGCGGCTTTTATTGCCCTTTTACTGGGGTGTATAGGTATAGCCAGTTCGGTACATATCTATATAAAAGAAAAACTAAGTGCTATCGCCATCTTAAAATGCCTCGGCGCTTCGAGGAAACAGAGTTTTTTGATCTTCCTTATACAGATCTCGGGAATTGGAATAATTGGCGGACTTATAGGATCTGCAATAGGGGTTGGGTTGCAGGAGTTGTTTCCATATATTCTCAAAGATTTTCTGCCCTTCGAAATGGTGATCACCATTTCGGCACAACCCATCCTTATTGGTGTACTGTTAGGATTTTACATGTCGGTACTATTTGCCCTCCTTCCACTTCTGTACACCTGGTACGTGTCCCCTTTGAAAGTATTACGTATCGATGATGAAGCCCAGCATCCACGTATTTTAAGGACCCTGGTTTTTATCGTTATATTAATTTTTCTCTTCTTGTTTTCATATTGGCTGCTAAAGGATGCCTCCTATGCTCTGGCTTTTGTGGCGGGATCTGTGGTAACTTTTGTGGTGCTCGCTGTGGTGGCTAACTTTGGGATGAAGTTGGTACGAAGGTTCTTTCCTAAAAATTGGGGTTATACGGCCAGACAAGGCTTGCTAAATCTTTACCGCCCCAATAACCAGACAGTAGTCCTGGTGCTCGCAATAGGATTAGGAACGTTTTTAATAAGTACGCTTTATTTTACAAAAGACATACTCCTGGCCAAAACAGAAGTAGGTCAGAATCCCGAGAACGCCAACATCATCATCCTGGACGTGCAGGCTGCCCAACGTGATGCCGTGGTTGCGCAATTGGAGAAGAACGATCTTCCTGTGATGGATAATATCCCCCTGGTAACCATGCGGATGCACAGCATAAAGGGAAAGCTGGTAAATGAGTTACAACAGGACAGCACCCGACAGGTAAGAGAGTGGATCCTCCATCATGAATTCCGGACCACTTATAGAGATAGTTTGATCGATTCGGAAGAACTAATAGAAGGGGAGTGGACCCCCGAATTGAATACTGAGGATCCTGTGGTGATCTCTATATCTGATAACCTGGCTCAGGATGCCCGGGTAACAATAGGAGACACTATCGTATTTAATGTACAAGGCGTATTGATGGAAACTACAGTAGGAAGTATTCGGCAAGTGGACTGGGGTCGCTTACAACTTAATTTTTCCATTGTATTCCCCAAAGGAGTACTGGAGGAAGCCCCGCAGTTTAATGTGATCACCACTGCTGCTCCCAATGAGCAAAGCTCGGCCAGACTACAGCGAGAGCTAGTGGCAGGCTTCCCTAATGTATCAATTTTAGACCTCCGGCAGGTCTTTACCATTATTGAGGATATTCTGGAGAAGGTATCGCTGGTGATCAATTTCATGGCCTTTTTTAGTATTATCACCGGGTTGATCGTTCTCATTGGTTCGGTTCGCACCAGCAAATATCAACGTGTAAAAGAAAGTGTACTGCTACGCACCCTTGGCGCTAAGAATAGACAATTAGTACGGATCGCGGCCCTGGAATATCTATTCTTAGGATTATTAGGAAGTCTGGTAGGGATCCTGCTGGCCTTACTTAGCGGCCTTTGTTTGGCGCTCTATGTTTTTAACGAACCCTTTAGGCCGTCTATCATGCCATTCGTGCTGTTCTTACCCGGAGTTACTCTTATTGTTATGGCAATAGGATTGAGCAATATCCGTGGTGTTTTAAAAAGTTCTCCGCTGGAGGTGTTACGGCGGGAGGTGTAACGAGATTTCTAATATCCTTAAAAGAACATAACATCTTTCCACAATAACAGGGGTATGATTACCATATCAGGATGGACATGGGCGTACGAAAAAAGGTTTGGTAATGATAGCAGCCATTACCAAACCTTCTTATCGTTTCGATTATACTTGTAGTATCGAAACGTCACACCATAAACAACACTATTCTAATTTTCGAATGGAGAAGAAAGCGGCTCCTACATCTTCGATGTAAACTTCACCCGAATCGGTTTCACGAACCACTTCCACCGAGAGTTCGGAACCTTCTTCTATTTCAATAACATCAAAGATCTGTATGTGTCCGCGTAAAATGTCATTATCATCATTTATATATCCATAAACCGTTACGCTGGGATAGGTGTCTACTCCCAATCTTGATAGTTTTAGATCTGTCTTGATAACGATCTCCTCGTATTTATCATCTTCGATCACCTCGATCCCTATGGTCATTTTAATTTCATAGCGACCGCTTTCGGTGATAAGTAGATCGTCTGTAAGATCTGATGGTACAGCAACATAAAGCGCTGGGTCATCATTATATATTTCACTACCGAATAGATTTACTTCATTCACGGTATCGTCGTTGAGTTCTTCTGTAGTGTTTGTGCTTTTCCATTTGGCAGTCCTTGTTTCCTTGGTCTGCGTTACCCACTTATTTTTGGTTGCATCCCATGAGTAGAATCCCGGACGAACATCATTTATGTATCCTGCGGGGGTTAGATTGGTAGCAGTATTAAAAACAAGTAAACTATGAACCGGATTACTTACAGGTGTTGACAGATTCGCTGCCACAAGGGTAACCCTTGGAATTAAAATTCCACCGGTGTCGACACCGGTACCAATTTCCAGTAGGCTCGAGCGGTCCGGACTTGAATTACCAATCCCTACCTGGGCGATGGTTGTGAAAACAATTGTAAAATTGAATGCTAAGAATATAGCAAGTTTTGAAATTTGGGGCTTCATCACTTCTTATTATTAGTTAAACGCTGTTTATATGTGGAAAATCGTACAATTATTTAATAATTAACACGAAAATTCCTACACAAACATACTTTATAAACGACTGGCTCACAAATATTTAACTCTCGTGGTAAAAAGTTCTAAATTTTAACGATAATAAGCACTAATATGACGATGAAATACACAGGTTTTCATGTACGTCAATTTGGTTGGGAGAAGATCAATCACGTTAAAGGCTAATCCTTGTACCGGGAGGAAAGTTGGATCACGGATGATTTTCGTAGCCCAATTCCCGATCTGGCTTCCTTTACATTGATCTCGGTGGTATTGAGATCGAAAGTAGCATCGAAGAGGACAGGTGTGCTTCCCGCTCTTTTAAGCGCTTTCACTTGAAATGAGAAATCATCCTTTCGCTTTATGGCTGGTCCTTCCATAAGCACCTGCCCATTTGGATTTATTATATGTACCCAATGGTCACCGGATCTTCCGGCTTTATTGATAAGTACGTGGTATTTAATAAAATGGCCTCCCGGGCAATAATCATCCTGCGTTATTGATGCCACGATGCCATTTTTTTTAAAATCGAACGTATTCGAAACCAGTGCCTTATTGAGAAGTATGGTTAGGGTTTTCCCTTGGCAGTCCAGTTTTTGTGCCTTCTCCACGGCAAGCGGTACGAGCTTATATGCATCGTCCAGTTCGTTGATGATTTCGGTTGCTTTGGATGATGATAATTTTTGTCTTTTTATTACTTCGGAATCTATGCCACGGAAGTTTTCGAACGCTCCGGGTTTACTCTTGGGGAGCGTCGCTTTGTTGTCGTTAAGCCTGTAGCTGATGAGCATTCGGGCAAATTGAGCCTTCCGAATCTCGGGGGAACTCCCTTTATTATCATTCAGGTAGGCAGTGATCTTTTCGGCACTTTTGGCGTCGCCCCTATATGCCAATACCTGTAAAATACTTCGGTCGATCTTTCCATATTCCTTTCCTAGAAAATTTTCAAGTGTTCGAACAGATTTCAGCCGATGGCCCAGTTTCAATACCAGATTGTTCTTTACAACGATATCCTCTTTTTTATCCCTAAGTACTTTTCCGAAGAAACTACCAGGATCCACTTCCTTCTTTACGCTTAGCAAATTGATCGCGTTGATGCGTTTTTCCAGTGCCTCACCCCGAGTACTGCTAATCTCGATCAACTTTTTCCGGGTAGTGCGGCTACTTATTTTTCCTATATCGTTACTATACATGATACTTTCTTTAAAATTAACATCCGGAATTCATTAAACAATGGCTCTTCATATCATTCCCCTGAGAATTAGTAAGGTTTACCGAGGTTCGCATGTTGCCACTGGGAACGCTACCACTTTGCTGCATCAGGTTGTTATTGGTGCTGTTCTTGTGTTTCAGTTTTAGGTAATGGCCTACTTCATGTGCAAATGTTCGCGAGGCCTGTTCGGGACCCCACAGCCCAAAGACCGAACCGTTGAGACCTTTATCATCCTTGTCCTCACATGGCCCGTTGACAGCCGATCTTCCCAGAATGACACCTGTTCCGCTGGGAACATTCAGTATGATAGGCACAAAGGTATCTATACCATCATTAGGAACTGTCCAGGTATCGGTAATTTCCTCCATTTCATCTCTGGTCGTGCAATTGTCATGCCCCTGTGCATCTGCGGTGAGCACCGAGTAATGTTCTATACGGCCCACGCCAACACCCCTGGTGCGATAGATGTTCCTTATGCGATAGATACAATAATCGATAAGATGAAAATGATCGTTGTTAGGAAGGCTTGTACTAGGATTGTTGTCTACTACAAACTGATCGGATCCAATTTTTACGATGTTTAAATTTACAAAATCATCGTCCAAATCCTGTGCCAGCTGAAGCAAAGAAACAGAAGCCCTGTTACTTCCAGTGAGGCCCTGGTCCACCGGGACTCTCGATCTTCTAAATCCGAAGAAATCACCCAGGATCGAAAAATTTCCCGAAGTGTCCATTCCGGCACAGCCCGCTAATGCTCTAATCGATGCCATAATTTTCTTATTGAAGGTTCACTAACATGTCTACATATCCTCTGCCACTTTCAAGCGAAGTAAGTGCCTTACCTATTATGGTACCTGCTTTTGCGTTTTCCTCGGCCTTCATTCCATGACCTTTGGTAAGGGAGGTAGTGAGCATATCACCCACGCGTATGGGGCCGTAATTAGCATCCACCTTACACGAAACTTTTCCAAGCATGGCAACCGGCAATCTGTTTTCACGTTCGGGGTGTCTGTCGAGTATCATCCCCGGCTGATAGTTTCCGGCTCCCGAAATTACCCCTACAACAGTAGTATCGTATCCTACGGTGCAGGGTCTTAGTTTTCCGTTGCTGTCTATCACCACCACCGAACCGGCTTCTACATCATTGGCAGGCAGTATATCAAAATCTTCGGCGAAATCGGCGTTCTTCAGAATTATATCCCCGGTATCACCGTTGAGTTCTATCGTACGATCTCCATTGGAATTATTAATAAGCAGATCTCCATCATGTCCATTGGCGCCCAGTTCGATGTTTCCATGTTCCCCATTAAGATGTATGGTTTGTACACCATCGGAGGAGTTCATAAAAATGTCCCCGTCCTTACCGTTGGCTCCAAGGGTAATATTTCCCTCTTCACCATTTAAATGAATAGTCTGCACATTACTGGAATCGCGCAAGAACAGATCCCCATCTTTGCCCTGTGCCCCTAGGGTTATGTTTGCCTGCTCTCCGTCTAAATGGATGGTTTGCACATTGCTGGAATCCCGCATGAATATATCGCCGTCCTTTCCACGGGCACCTAAGGTGATATTGGCCTCCTCACCATTTAGGTGAATGGTTTGTTGGTTGCTGGAATCGTTTATAAACACATCCCCGTCCTTACCGTTGGCACCTAAAATGATATTTCCTTCTTCACCGTTTAGATGAATGGTTTGTACATTGCTGGAATCGCGTAGCATCAGGTCCCCATCCTTGCCGTTCGCACCCAGGGTAATATTTCCCTGCTCTCCATTTAGATGAATGGTTTGCACTCCGTTAGAATCGCGCATGAAGATATCTCCGTCCTTTCCATTGGCGCCCAGGGTGATATTGGCTTCTTCGCCGTTCAGGTGCATGGTTTGTACGTTGCTTGAATCCCGAATAAGCAAGTCGCCATCATGGCCTTCACCACCCAGGCGCATGTTTCCGTGGTCACCATTAATATGAACTGTGTTTACCCCGTCGGAAGCATAGAGGGTAAGATCACCGTCATGCCCTTCGTTTCCGAGGCTTATATTTCCATTGGCTCCGTCGATCACCACCGAATTATTCCCCTGCACGTCACTAAAATACATGTTACCGGCCGTTCCGGTTCTGCCCACATAGCAATTTGCCGAGCCTCCCTGAAGCCTGATCGTATCTTCATCGTTCGAATTTGCTATGTTAATGGATCCGTTTTGGTTCGTACCACCCACGGTGAGCTGGCCATTGGAAGATTGAATTGTACAAACTATATTTCCGGCATTATCCTTAATTACTAGGTTTCCGTGTGTTCCTGTATCCCCTATAATTATCTCTGCGGAATTTGCATCCAGGATAATCATGGGTACCTCATTAGTGTCGATAATATGGACACTCTCTTTATGAATTTCGGCCATGACAAATGGTTTTAGGTTTTAGTATTAATGTAAAATTAGGCGATGTAAGTCTATAAATATCAAGGTATTATATCCGTTTTATAATAGGATTTTTCCTGTTTTTGTTAGGGGTATTTCTTCTGAAGGCACCTCTAGACAGCGCTAATATTACCTAATTATGATACGACCCCTTATCGGCACAATAATCATCACCGATAAACGGCGAATAGGCCATAGACGCATTGTTTAGATCGATCATGTCTATGGTTATATATGAAGGTCCGGCAATGGGGCCCGAGGTTGTTTGGTTTATTAAAAACACTTTTTCCGAACCATAGGAGGCGTAATTTAAGTTATAGAAAGCCTTATTATCAAATACAGGTACAAGAAAAACTACCTGCCCAAGGTTGGTTTCGATCGCTCCTGTGCTAACAATTTTATTTAAGATAAGTACTTCCTCAACCGGGCTGTCCTGATAATCGCCTTCCCGTAAGCGATCTGAAGTAAAAAAGAACCCTTCATTACGTTTAGAGTTATCGATGCAGTTTACCAGGTATAACATAAACTGTTTTCCTTGAGGGGCCGTAATAACAGAGTTATTGGTGAGTTTTAGTTTGTTGCTAGCGTAATGTTGGATATACTTTACTCTGGTACTGCCACATCCCAGCAGCAATATACCCACAAGAACTAATAGGAGGGAAGAGAAAATTTTATTTCGAACAGGATTATAATTAGAATAGTTAGACTGGGTTTTCATTTGGTTTGATTTTAAGTGGTTAGTAATCAAACCAATATACGTTCATTCTAGAATAGAAAGTAGAGGTAATCAACTCATTTTAAAGAGGTTTTTTCCTGATTATAATATGAAACAACCATTTAGTAATAGTGATTGAATTAAGTGGTGATCGTCTTAATTGTAGTGAGTTAAAAAGAAAAAGGAGGAAAGATTTAACTCTTAAAAGTATATTCCTTCATTCTTTAAATTGATCATTATTTTCAGTGCGAGTCACAATCGTTGCACTTTTAGGAACAAGTTTAACTTTTCTTAATCCTTTCACGGCCGCCTTATGTTGCGTCGCTGTTGGTTTGAAATGTCCACTATGATTAGTTATTTTTTTTATCCTACCTTTTTTATTTATGGTTAAATAGCCTGCGGTTTGAACATGTTGATTTCCTAAAAATTGAGTATGATCATCGGGTACTGCCTTTATACTACCGGATCCACCATCTTGAGCTGCAATATTTCGGCTTTTTTCAGGTTCCAATTCTATGAACAGAGCACCTTTGGCACTCACAACGTACCGATAATTTCCCACCGAAATTTTTTGCCCATTTGGTCTTTTTACAACCTTACCTTTCGATCTATGAACTTTTAAATGATTTTTTTTAACATCTGCATTCACTGGGGAATTTGGCACTACAGGCTCATTAATTACAGGTGGCGCCACGAGATTTTGCTCTTTTTTAGCCATATTCTTATACTTTTTATTGGTCTTTGGAGCTTTTCCCCACTCTGGCTTCCAGTTGTTTTGATCTAAATGGAATTGGATAATTCTTTTTAGTTGCACAATCGGTTCATCCCTACGACTCTCATTGGCTAGATGCTGTAATCTTTGTATCGATTTAGTACTTGGTCGGTTATCAATAAATTGGACTGTTTGGCTGTGACTATTGTGACCGAATCTTTCAGTATGTGGTGTAGACTTAATTTTATCCTGAGAGATAACCGATGCATATTCGCCCATTACTTCTACATTAAAGTGAGATAAAAATACATTTCTACGAGAAACTTGACAATAAGGGTTTTTACCTAATATAAATCTATTGAGAATTATTTATAAGGTAATCTCCCATATCGTACAGCCAATTCGAAGTAGGAGGGAAGGACCACATTTATATAATAAAAATTACCATTGATTTTTTTGGTACATTTAAGAGTAATTAAAGTTTACTCGTGATATTAAATTATTTACTATGAAATATATTCAATCCAGAGCTTCATGTTTGGTGTTCTTTCTTTGGGCAACACTTTTTTCCTTAAGTGCATTCGCTCAACCTTTTACACTGGATGAAAATATAAAACCGATCAAACTTGAGCTACTTACGTTTGAAGACGATTCCCTGAATATCGGTAAAGGGAAAATGAATTTAACGAAGGTGACCCAAGTGAATGACACGCTGTATTTTTCTGTCTATGGGGTGAGCATTTATAGCCCCATCTATGTAGGCGTCAACGTGGATGATCCAAATAAACCCCTGGAGATAAGTTTACACAAAATGAATTGGATTAATGAAGACCGCAAGGGAAAAACCGATGCTAATGGCGAATGGCAGGATTCATTTAAGACGGAAACAGATTTTGGCATCAGAGTGATTGCGAAGGCAGATTCTACTAGCTATGGTCTTTTGGTCTGGACAGGTGATGAAGTAGATTTTGAGCTACCTGAAATATTTAACCCCGAGCCGGAAGAAAAGGGCGGGATCTTAATAATACTGAAGGAAAACATTTTATATATCATTATTGGAATACTACTTCTAATAATTTTCTATTTTTTCATAAAGAATAAAAAGAAGAAGGCATGAATAGAATAAAACTACAATCAACTGTTTTTTGGATAGGGTTATTTATTTGCTCTTTCTGTTGGGGTCAGGATGAAACAAGAATTGCTCGTCCATCGGATATGGTCGACATGATTAGACAAGGCCGGCTGAATGATATAGAACGAAGTAGACGAATGATGCCAAGAACGGCTCTGGGGAATCCACAAACCATCCGATCACGCCCAGAAGTGGACCCAACTCTTGTGCGAACCATGGGACAATTCTACAGATTCATGGATGCGGCACGAAGCGCGAACGATCTGTACAACGCATCACTTGCCCTAAGTAATGAAGAGTGTACGCCAGATTTCGAAACTAATGCTGCCAGAATGATGCCTACCGGTTGTTTCGACAATAGTGCCTGTCAAAGCTGTTATCAAACTGCAATTGCAAATTTGAATGTGATTAGACGAAGTTTACAGCGCTTAAGTTGTATCTATTCCAATACCAAGAAGTTTAATAGTTCGGCCGTTGCCTTTGGCGACAATGTATCTGGTATTCATGGAGCCTTGGGCATTGCCTGGCAAGCAGAACGAAAGGGAATTATGGACCAATTTGAGGCCTTCCAACGAACGTATGATAACAAGTATACCGAACTTATGACTGCATTGGATAGAAACTTGCAATCTATCAACGCATGCGAGAATGAACACGGCATGCAAGATTGGTATCAGAGAGCAGGGTTCATTTATTTTGAATTAATGAAAGAAAAATACAAGCGAGTAGATTGATTACAAGGTGATAAAAAAGTTGGCTAGTCTCAGGCACTGAGAATCGCGTATTAGAGGTGTTACGGTGGATCTTAAACTCGAAAAGAAATAGCTACTCTAGGAGAAAAATTCAATTGGATATTTGCCACATATTCAGAGGGAAATAATAATTCATTCGTATTACGGAGAATCGACCTTTGCTTTCAAGATCTTCTAGAGGCATTAGACATTTTAAAAGGGCATGGACTAAAGCATAGAAACTACATGCTTAAAGACCAGGTAAAGTTTTTAACCAAATCTATTGTGGACCGGATATAGAATTTTGAAAAGGAGCGGCGTGAGTTGGAAATAGAAAAACTGTCCAGGGATGCTAAACTAGTCAAGTTGGAGAGAGTGGAGGAGGAGAGAGCATAAAGTCGATAGGAATTGAGGATATTAAATTGGATTAATCCAGTTGTCGTCAAGGCTTTTAGATTTATTTATCGAATCCAAATAATCATCAACATTATCTAATTTTATAATGTTATTGATTACTCCCTTTATTTTTAAATTATCTTCAACAATAAATCCAAGTGTTACATTTAGAAGTATGGAATCTTCTAAACGCATGTTAATATCAACTTCATGTAATTTATCCTGGTAAATATGCCCAGAGGAAATGATCTCGTTTATTACATTTTTTATATCATTATTGAATTCAATCTTTTGAGATTCAGTTAGGTTTTTAAATAATTCTGATTTTGTCATTTGTAATATTTTTTTTTGACAATTATTTTTTAGAAATCTATTGTCGTAAACTTTTAGTTCAATTTTTTCGTATGATCGATTTTAACGCTTTTTATATACGTTGTAGTGAGATGTACTTATTTGTTTTTTCTTTTTTCTTCTAGCAATTCCAAAATTGGTGGATTTTCAACATTATCTGGAATAATTGGGTTATCCTCCTCTGTGATTACAACTCTTTCAGGATCGTGGATTCCTATTTCCCAAGCATCAATTATTTTCAATTTACTTTTGAGTATGCCAAGCTCAGGAAAATGTTTCATATTATAATTCTTATCAATATGAGCTGGAACTAAAATATACTTTTTGAAAATTTCATAACCTTTTATTAAATGGTTCAAATTCATATTATTTTCCGGCTCCATCATATGAAATCGAGAAGATGATGAAAAAAATTGACCTTCTTTCATTTCTTTTTTATCCATACTCTTGCTTATCAATATTTTATACCAATATGGATTGTCTATTCTGACACCTTTAATTATAGTTATAGATATTATATCATGAGTATCTATTTTACCGTATTCCTTTATCCATTTTTCAAATATGCTTTTTCCAGCATCTTCATTTTGAAAAGCTAATACAATGCCAAATGGATTGTCAGTTGGCATACTTAAAAACCCGAATGCTTTCCATTTGGCTTTATCCCATAAATGTACATCAATGACTGTTTCTGCTTTTAGATTTTTGTGAGTAGCCGAAGTGAAGTCAGGTTTTCCCTTACTTTTTTTCACACCTTTTAGTTCAGATTTTGATAGATTTATTTCTATGGGACTTGAAGTCCTTTTTAAAGGATAAACTTTACTGCCTTCTTTTTTCCAATCTTTTAGAAAGAATTTGGGTTTTGAGGTCAGGATATTGGTTAAGAAATTTTTATGCTCAATTATTAGAGTTAATCTCTCATGGACTTCATCCTTTTTGTAAAGGTTTTCGAAAAAATCTTTGTAATCTCTAAAAAGGTAATTGCCAGCAATAATTAGAGGAATAATTGCTTCTACTAATGCTGAAATATCTTTTGATTCATAGACAAAACCTTGTTTAATAATTAAATTAAAGAAACTTTTACTTTCAGATTCTATTTTAAAGAATTTATCTAATTTTTTATAATTAAGGGTTAAAACAATTTTCTCAGTTAAAGGAAAAGCATCCTCGAAAGCCGTTGCTAAATATGATTCTAGATATGCTAAAATAGTTTCACCTAAGATTACAAGTTGTATGTCATTTGTTGTATAAATTGTAAAATTTATACCAAGAATTCTAGTACATAAAGTTATTTCTTCTTTGTTTAAAAAGTTAGTCTCAAAAGCTATTTGTTTTAGAAATGGTTGGTTAGCTAGTGTATTGTAGAAATTTTTGAAATTTTCTTTTGTAAACGTATGACTTTTAGATTCATCAATTTCTATTATATCCTCATGTCCTAATAAATACAATGATGAATCACTGCTTAGCCAAAGTTCATTTTTAGACAAAATATCTGGTAATTCAGATATTTCATTGAAATGTTCGAAATCCATACTTAATAAACGAGTAGAAAGGCAACCATCAATAAGATTTTCAATATGCATTTCGTCATTTTCCAAATTGATTTCTGTCTCAAAATAATGTTTAATAACATTAAATAGTTCATACCAAGCCAGTAACACAGGTATACGTCCAATTATTGTCTCATTTTTTAAAATTTGAACAACACCTCTATAAAATCTTTTGTTTATGGAACCTGTAGTAAACCATTCATTGGCGTAAATATTAATAGCAGAAATTAAACAATTATTTGCAGCCCAATACAATCCTAACCTCGAATATGCATCACTTAATAGCATCAAACAAAAGTAAAATTCGTCTTGTGATTCTTCTTTAGCCAATTTTCTAACAGCCTTTCCAAAAAACACTAAACTTTCCCTATTTAAATCATTTTTTAACTTTGTACTCCCTCTATTTAAATAGATTTTACCAGAAGATAATTCAGATACTCTAGTTGACTCAAATTCAGCAAGAACATCGATCAAGGTATCAAACTCTTTGTTGCTTGGTAATAGTTCGCTATATATATCAATAATTCCTTTTAATTGTTCAAATGGTATATCTAGATGATTTTTACCTTTTTCAAAATAAGTCTGTAAATTTATTATCTCTTTTGAAATTGTTTTTTCATCTTTAAGTTGATTTGAAATATTAATAAAACTTATATAGAATTTGCTTAACAGTGCAGTTGAATGTTTTTCTAGATTTTTGCTGCACCTTTCTAAAAGTTCAACAAATTCGAACTCGTCATTAGTGAAGTTTATCTCTACATATTTTTTTACTTCTTTGATCGAAGAAACTGTCTTTAATAAATTGTATAGATTTAAATATAATTCGAGATTATTAAGATTTGGCTCTTCATTAACTAGAGATTTAAACTCAATAAATTCATTGTAAAATCCAATATAATCATCATACCAATTTAAATAAGTCCAAGCGAGTTGATAATGTATTCTTATTTTCTGCTGCTGGTTGTTTAATTTGTTTACAAACCTTTTCGCTCTTTCGAATTTACCTACTACTTCAGTTTTCGGTAATTCTATCATTCTTGACAAAATTGCACTTTCCAAACAATCCTCTACAAGCTGATAATCAACTTCAAAAGGTCTATCCGATTTATTTATTTTTTCTTCAATTTCAGATAGTTTTGCACTCCTTTTAGAATCATTCGGTCCTATGATCTTTTCTTCTCGATGCTCGATTGATAAATTTAAGCTCTCTATAACATCATTAAGAAGATTATAATTATATACATTTTCAATTATCCATTCTGCATCAAGAATAATTAATTCAATATCATATTTTTCTTTAATTAAATCTTGAGTTGTCTTTTTTTCTTTACTGCGTATCTTTTGGTTAGAAAAGAAATATGTTTTAGTATAACCTCTTTTTGTCTCAACAATCTTTTTTACGTCACCTTTTACTTTTGGTTTCCATTCGGTTTTAGCACTCATTGCGAAAGCCCAATTTTCATTTTCATTCCACTTGTTATCACTTATGAACCATCTATCAGAAATATATTTAGAGACCGGATAAGTTTCTGAATCTGTCTTTCCATCTCCGCCACCTGTTGGTCCAACCTGAGGAATTAAATTTGGGGTTATCAGTTTTTCTGCTAATCTTCGGCAAAGAGTTTCAAAATTATCATGCTTTTGATTAGTTGAAATCTGACTTAATTCATGAGCTAATTGTTCTTTCGTCAATAGAATTTTGCATTCTATTTTTGAATCTGAAAAATATTCAGGTCTTCTAATTCTATAAAATTGAGAAGGTGTTGGAAATTTTTCTTTATTATTCATGTTTGTTTGTGAATCAGTGCATATAGCTGAGCAAATTTTGTGTTTTGTACTTTTTGATTATCCTAATAATACTGGTATGTCACTTCCAGAAACTCCTTCTAATTTGACAGCAACAACTCCCATTTTAAAAGCAAATTCGATGTCTTTTCCAGCACCTAAAGCAGCGTAAAATCCAACAGAAAATGCTATTGCTGCTTTATCATTAACTGATTTTTTCATTCCAATAACATATGGAATATGCTTTGATATTTCAATTGCTTGAGATTCTGAATAGCATGAATTTAAAACAACACATTTAATATCCTTAGAGAAGAGTTCAAACAAACTTCCTATTGCGTCATTTTCAATAAGTTTTGCATTTCCTAAAGAATCTTCTACAGCAATTCCATTTGCATCTCCATGACCTGAAAAATGAACAATGGTAGGATGCTCATCTAACATTGCTTGTTGCAAAGTTTTTGCTGTTATAGCCCATTCTATTTTAAGTTCAAAAAGGTCTCTTAATGATGCTAATTTTAGTCCGCCTTCAATATCTCTAACCTCTTCATCAATTCTCAATTTAACTTCGTTTATTGGGCTTGCTCCTAAAAACAAAATCTTTATCATTTTGCCTAAACTTTGTTTTTTACTCAATTTGTCTTGTAAAATTTTCAATTCTGAAAGTGCGTCATCATAATTACCAATGATTTTCTCGTAATCAGCCAAAAGCTGACTATATTCAGGAACTAAATCATTCCATTGATCGAGTAGTATCTTATATTTTTCTTTGTACTCCTGCTCGGAAGTCTCTATTTTTTCTTTCTCGATGATGTTAAAATCCTTAATGTATTGAATCCAACCCTGGATAGTTTGCCTAAAATTAGTTTTGCATTTAGCAATTTTATTAGGATCGTCAAAATGCAGGGTTTCAAGAGTAATCACAGAAATAGATTGTGTACTTCCTCTACCAAATATTGCTTCTACGTCAATTTTAAGCCGATTTTGTAATGCTTTTAAATCTGTTTCAGGTTTATCTACTTCATAAAGTCTGGCTTCTAAAAGTTGAATTGCTCTATTTAATGGTATTTTAATCATTTGCTATTGGGTTGGTTGGTATGACGCACAACATTTGTATAAAGGTAGAAAATTAAATATTCCTTTGATGTTGGTTCTATCCTATCTACGAATAGGTTATTGAGCACTTTGGTTAAACTATTAATTTATTCAATTTTTGGAACGTCAAGAACATTTCTCTTTTTGACTCCATTCGGTTTTTCCTTCACCTAAATCATACAATTTAGATTGTGGCTTGTCAAATGCAATGTAATTTTTTTGATAGAATAGGGGAGGGAGAATAATTAAAGAATTTTCTATTTATATAAAGAGCTTGGATCTCCTTTCGATTATTTTTCGAAAAGTTTGTAGCAATCATAACAAACAGGTTTTGCCAAGGACGATGCTTCAAATTCTCCACATGAATGACAAACATTTTCCTCATAATCAGGATTCTTGTAGCGAGACCATGAGCTAAAACAATCTTTGCAATATGGTTTCTCAATGTCATAAGGAATTCGTTGTTCACATCTAATGCAATATCCTCGTTTTGGCTTCTTACTGCTAGAATTATTCTGTATCTCTTTCTTGTTTTGATAGAATTTTCTTTTAGTTTTTGTTAGTTGCATTATATCCGAAGATTGAATTATAGAGCGAGTTTCACTAATAGCTTTTTCGTAGAGATCACCATCACCAATTCTGGTGATAAAAACTCCCATTTCACGATTATTCTTTTCTGAAAATTCATACATATTCATTGAAGTAATTACCATGTCACTTTCATTGAAATAGCACTTGGCATGGAGATTTTCAAAATAGAATAATTCTAAACTCTTGAGTTCAGCTAAAGAATTTCGTTCATTTGGTTTAAGTTCGTCTTTGCCGTAGATGATTTTTATTTTAACTCCTTTATTCGCAGCATCTTTCAGTCTTTCAAAGAATGTCTTAGAAATTTGTAGGTAGGGTGAAACTAAAAATAGTTCTTTTTTAGCTTCAATGATGATATTTTCTATTTGATGTGATGTACCATTTGTAGTAAGGAATTCTGCCATTTAATATTTCTATTTTGTAAAGGTTGTTATAGTAATTATTATATCAGTTTAGTGATAAAAAGTATTGCGAAAAGCACTGTAAAGTTAGGCAATCAGAGAATAATTTAAAAGATAGTTTGGTTGTTAACATAGTATTTAAAAAATAAATTTTAGGCGGTTAAGTTTAATTTACAGATTCACAAATAATTATCTCATCAAGGTTTTCTAATAATCTTAATTATTCATTCAAGAACTGATGAATCTTTTCGTTTTCAATTAAATATTTACATATATGTAAATGTTCTATAAAGCTTCCCGTGTATTGTTAATTTACTAGAAGGAATTGAAAAGCTCAATTAAAATAACTTAAGGTGTCTTGCCAGTCGTAAATATCTCAGATTTCCTTTTACATAATATCTGCCGATATAATTCGCTTACGTGAAGTGATATCTGATATTATGCAAAATAGCGCGGCTATACGGAAATCTGTTTAGAACGCTTTATTTGTCGGTTAGTTATAAATGTATCATAAAACCTAGCAATATGTTTAATTGCTTTGTAGAAAAGAAAAATTCTAGTTTGATAGTTTCAGAGGTGTCTTGCCAGTCATAAATGTCTCAGATTTCCTTTTACATAATATCTGCCGATATAATTCGCTTACGCGAAGTGATATCTGATATTATGTAAAATAGCGCAGCTATGCGGAAATCTGTTTAGAACGCTTTATTTGTCGGTTAGCTATAAATGTATCATAATTTATATTATGTCAAATAGGATATTTCAGGTATTGCCCCTGTTTCAATAGATTCTGCTATTTATTTCTCCTCTATCTCCTTTAACTTTCCGGTATAACTTATAGAATTCCGGTGGGTGCTGTTTACATTCACATTTGCATTTCCGTTTTTAAATACGCGAATGTTCACATCGTACTGCTCTGTGCGCTCCTTCATCCTGAAATAGATCTGCGTGAGTTCTTTCTTTTCATTGTAGCTTGCTTCGTATTTGTCTGGTTCACCCACAAACTGTATGGCACTATTAGTATCTCCGGGTCTGTGTCCTAACTGATGTGTACCAAAATACGGCAAATAAACCTCCAGGCTGTCTCCTTTAACGCGTATATAACTACTGCTGCCCATCAGGTTGATTCGGCCCGTCCTGCTATCTACCGGCAATAAATTGGCATTACTTATCTGGTTCATAGCATTGGATGCCAAAGGCGTAGCCCAACTCATGTCTAATTCGTAATTCTTATTGTCTATCAACATCTTTGTACGCTGTGCTTCGGCTTCTGTGATGGTAGGATCTGAACTCTTACATCCCACAAGCACTAGTAAACTTATAACTAAAACTATAGTTCTCATATCATTTTTTTTCTTCATTATCGCAAAAATCGTACCTCAAAACTCATTCAACCTCATTAAGTTATGGTGTAAACACAACAAAACCACACCCCCTCACAAGGATGTGGTTTAAAAGTCATAAGCATGGTTAAATTTACTCGTCCAGATATGTGGCAAAATAATCCATCATCTCCTCCTTGAGGTCATAATGCATTTTAATATAGGTGCGCATATCGTCCTTTAGTGTAGACTGCTCCGATCTTAAACGGCCGTCGATATCCTCTGTGAGATCGGCCACATGTATATTTCTAAGTTTATCCTTACAACGGTGTTTTAACTTGGCGATCGCAGCTTTCTCGATCATGATCCTGTTTTGAAAATTTTCTAAAGACTTCCGGGCATCCTGTCCAAATTCACGCACGGCAATCTCTTCCAATTTCTCTTGAAAGGTATCCATCTCATCAAAATGGAAACGCAATTCCCTGCGCCAGGTTTCCAGGTTAAACTTCAAATCACTTAAATAACGCACTTGTGTCTGCATAGTCTATCATTATTAAGGTTCCTATTCTATTTAGTATGTTAGTATTCTTTCGAGTATTATTTCAACCCACAACCAATTCCCACTACTTATCCTGTCCCACAGCCTCCGTCGTCTCTGTAAGTCGCTTCTGAATATTGGTAGGTACTGTCTGGTAACTGTGGAATTTCGATGTAAAGTTGGCTCGTCCCTGAGTTAATGATCGTAATTGGGTTGAGAAATTACTCATCTCTCCCCTTGGGATCAACGCTTTTAACACTTGGTAACGATCTTCCGAATCTATTCCCTGGATAAGGGCTCTACGCGATTGAAGATCGGTCATTACATTCCCAACCATCGACTCCGGTGCTTTTATGGTCACTTCATCTATGGGCTCGAGTAATTTCGGATTGGCATTCACAAAGGCTTGCTTAAACGCATGTGCCCCAGCTATCTTAAACGATATATCATTAGAATCTACCGCGTGCATCTTTCCGTCATACACCATCACACGGATATCGCGGGCGTAGGACCGGGTTAACGGCCCAGACTCCATTACCTCCTGTATTCCTTTCATTATAGATGGCAGATAACGGGTGTCTATCACCCCACCAACGATACAGTTGTAGAATACCAACTTCCCGCCCCAAGGCAGGTCGATCTCTTCTTTTCCTCTAATATTAAAGCCTTCCGGCTCTGCCATTCCTTCAAAATAAGGCTCGATCTTTAAATGTACTTCACCAAATTGTCCACTTCCCCCACTCTGCTTCTTATGCCGGTAATTTGCCGTTGCACTTCGTTGGATTGTTTCCCGGTAAGAGATCTTCGGAATATCAAAGTTGGCCTCCACATCGTAAATATTTTTTAATGCCCACGATATAGTTAACAAGTGTAATTCTCCCTGGCAACCTATCACGGTTTGATGTGTTTCGTTGTTGTAGCGAAGTTTTAAGGTAGGATCCTGAGAATGAATTCGCTTTAGGGCATCATTCAGTTTCTCCTCTTCCGAAGTATTCACCGCCGAAACGGTTTTCTCGATACGTGATTGCGGAAACTGTATCGGTTTTATAGTGGGTCCATTCTCCTTCTCGTTGAGGGTGTCGTTGGTTTCGGTCGACTTTAACTTGGTCGTGGCACCAATATCCCCCTGTGTAAGCTTCTGTACAGAATGCTTCACCTTACCATCCATTATAAATAGCTGGTTGAGGGTTTCCACTTCCCCCGTTCTGGCATTGTACAATTTATCGTTTACATTCACTTCCCCGGCTTTTACCTTAAAGAAGGTTACCTTTCCTAAATTTGGTTGGTAAAGGGTTTTAAATACAAAAAGCGTTGTATCTGCATCGACACTACGCTTTATTTCTTCCCCTTCCACGCTTTGCTCCGGACGCAGATCGGCGGCAGATGGTGCTACATTGTCAATAAAGCCCATTAAGCGTCCTGTACCCATATCCTTTAAAGCCGATACACAGAATACAGGGAACAGATCGTGATTGAGCATTCCCAATTTTATTCCTTTTCGCATCTCGTCTTCGTTCAGACTGCCTTTTTCGAAATAAAGCTCCATGAGCTCTTCGTCATTTTCGGCTGCCTTTTCTACCAATTCGTTATGTAACCTTTCGGCTCTTTCTTTTTGGTCGTCCGGGATCTCCAGTTTTTCTGGCTTCCCTCCTTCTGGCCCAAACTTATAGCACTTCATTTTCAACACATCGATAATACATTGAGCTCCATCCATCTTGATGGGATACTGGATGAGGGTAGCATTATTACCAACCAGTTGCATAAGGCTCTGTACACTATCGTCAAACTTGGCGTCGTCTGCATCTATCTTATTGATCACAAACACCGTAGGTTTGTTGTATTTGTCTATATAGTTCCAGATGATCTCTGTCCCTATGTCGGCTCCATCTGTAGCATTTACTACCATAGAAATGGTGTCTGCCACCCGAATGGAGGAAATGATCTCCCCAATAAAATCGTCCAGTCCCGGGGTATCTATAATGTTTATCTTGTAGTTCCGCCACTCTGTATGCAGTGGGGTAGCAAAAACAGAAGCACCTCTTTGGTGCTCTATTTCGTGATAATCTGATACGGTATTATTTTGCTCTACGGTCCCTCTTCTATTTAAAAGACCAGCTTCGAAAAGCATGGTCTCAGACAAGGTTGTTTTTCCCGAATGGTGTGCTCCTACGAACACAACATTCTTTATGTGCTTGTTGTCGAATACTTTCATTTTCCAGTAGTATTATTTGGTTAACGAATCGATTTAATTTTTAAACCTTAAAGCTATGCAGACCTAACTTTTTAAAATATGATGAATGTTAGGTTACGAAAAAATTAAGTCCGTGTAGATTGAGCGCTTAGACGATATTAATATACTAATAATAAACTACTTTTGCCAAATGTCTAAGCCAAAATCTTCGCAGATAGAGTTTATTGCTTTAATGGCGGCCCTCATGTCTGTTGTGGCCCTGGCCATAGACGCCCTTTTGCCAGCCCTCGATATTATTGGTCTTGCCATTGGAACGAGCCGACTCATTGATAACCAGTTGCTTATCACAATGATATTTCTTGGCCTTGGAATTGGGCCGCTTTTCTTTGGCCCTCTGTCCGATAGTTTGGGTAGAAAACCTGTAGTCTATTTAGGATTTATAATATTTATCATCGCAAGTTTTCTTTGTGTATACGCCACCTCCCTGGAGGTGATGATCGCGGGAAGGATTCTCCAGGGGATCGGTCTCTCATCTCCTCGTACCATCGCCATTGCCATAATTCGGGATAAATATTCGGGCGATTATATGGCGCGAATCATGTCGTTTGTGACAGTTGTGTTTCTCCTTGTACCCATAGTCGCACCGGCATTGGGTAAGCTTGTACTAGATCTTCATAACTGGCAGGGCATTTTTTACATTCAGATCTTCATCAGTTTGCTGGTAGCCTACTGGTTTTGGAAAAGACAGGCAGAAACGCTCTCACCAGATAACCGCATCCGCTTTACACCGGCAATCATTTCCGAAGGATTTAAAGAAGTACTTAAACATAAAAAAACCATGGGTTACACCCTAATCTCTGGGTTTGTGGTAGGCTCCTTCCTGGTGTACCTTAGTAGTTCGCAGCAGATCTTCCAGCAGCAATACGGACTTAAAGAGGAATTCCCCTACATTTTCGCCGGCCTGGCTATAGCCATAGGATCGGCTATTTTTCTAAATGGAAGTTTTGTACTACGCTACGGGATGAAAAGACTCGTTTCCCTGTCATTAATTGGATATTTTGCCACTTCCCTACTCTATGTGATCTTTTTCTTCGGAAGTGATAATCCCAGTATTTATGTTCTGCTGTTTTTCTTCGGAATTCAATTCTTTTGTGTAGGCTTCCTCTTCGGAAATCTTCGTGCCCTGGCCATGGAGCCTGTGGGGCATATAGCCGGTATAGGTGCAGCCATTACCGGATTTATCGCTACTATGATGGCAGTACCCATCAGCACCTGGATAGGGCGTTACGTAGCAGATACGGCCTTACCCCTGTTTATTGGCTTCCTAATTTGTTCCCTAATCTCCTTGCTTATTTTACTTTCGCTTCGGAAACGATAATTTATCTTACTGAAACTACTATATATCTTTTGAGATCTCGTCGATGACATACAGCTGAAATTCCGCTGTATTAGCATCGGTGTAATACACTACAAAATTGGTAACATCCAGCCTGAGCCTAACATCCCCTTCTCTTAAATAAACCGCATCTTGATCCCGCTTGGTTACTTTAAAGATGCGCTCTCCATTCTCATTAACTTCCAACCATATCTTTGGAGTTTTCTGCATAAACATCCCGCCGTTATAAGTTACCTTCTGCACATTGTTGCCATTCACGGCATCACTGGCAATAGCTTCTTCAATAACTTCTTCGGGTGTTTCCTCAGGTTCAGTATTATTTGTATTACCCATATTATTAGTGGTACCGGGTGTTCCTTGCGCATTGGTCGATGCAGCGGAACTATTTGTACTGCTCGCCTGGTTTTCATTTCCATTCTCTTCAATATCGGTTGTGGCTACATCCCCGGCATCACCTCCCATGGCCTTTAAAAAAGAGATCCTGTCCATAGCCTCATTCTCGTGAGGACAGGGTGCATACAATTCGATATGCCTGCGTAAGGCGGCCAACTCATTGAATGATTCTGTATCGGTAGCCAGATCTGTTTCCAGTTCTTCCCAGTCTGCTTTACATTGAGCCATCATATCGTTATGGCCTTCACCAGAGGAAGTGATACTGTAAATTCCCCAGATTGCAACCACGGCTATTACGGCGATCACTGCATAAATAATTCCTTTTTTAGAGCCGGAAGAGTTTGCACTTGCCGTCGCTTTGGCAGCAACTGTTGCCGGGGCTTCTTGCGGAGGCGGGGAACTTTGTGCAGTAGTACTTGTGGTTACCGGATCTGGTTTGGCGGCAACAGGTTCCTGTGAAGAAGTGCCGGATTCACTCACCAATTTCGATTTCACCTCGTCGCCCAGGTGTAAGGCTTTGGATAGGGTTTCTTTACCCGTTTTATGGGAAGTAGTGAAATCTGCAAATTGCAGGCGTCTCAGTCTGAAGGGTATCTCGCAATCTTCAAGTAATACGGGTACTACAGTTTTTCCTTCTTCGAGTGCATAGGAAACCTCATCCATCACATTATGCGATGCCACCGATGATTTCGATAACACCACTAATAAGGTGGAGGATTCCTTTAAGGCAGTTTCAATAGATTTATCCCAGCGAGTACCGGGTTTGATATCCAATTGATCCAACCAAACCTTTGCGCCAGCTTCGCGCAATTCCTTGGCCAGATTTAGGACAAAATCCGAGTTATCCCGGGAGTAACTGAAAAAAATCGTTTTGTCAGACATTATTTTGTGAGGTTAATTAATACTACGATATAATTTGATATGTTTTTTCAAAGATCTCTCGATCACAGGGGTATACTTCGCCATTCACCCCTACCATCAGCCAATCGCCTTTCTTGCCGCGCAGGGTCCCTTCCATGGTTTCCACCTCGAACACGTCATCTATCTGAGCGCATTGGATAGGGATAGGTTTTTTCATTGCAGTTTTGAAATTCAATTGGGACAGATTATTAGAATCGAATTTCAACATGGGAAATATGGATTGAGTGAAAAAGTTACGATAAAAAATTGATTTTCAGGAAATTTATAAATTCATCATCCGGATTTTCGGTATGCATTAAACTGGTATAGGCGGCATAGGCATTAGTATGTATAGAGATCTTTTCCCGTACGCCCGCCATTTCAGCAGCCTTTTTATATAATTGCTTCGACTCTTCTAATTGTCCAAGATATAGGTTGCCTTCGGCCATAGTTGCGATCTTCCAGAGGTTGTCGAAAGCATCTTTTAGGGTGGCTTCGAGGGCCTGTTCTGCATATTCACGCATCGCCTGATGATCTTCATCACACAACAGACTTAAGAATGCCAAATTGATGCTGAGATAATATATTTGTCCGGCATTGGCTTTCGCCTCGGCCAGTTCTAACCCTTTTGTGTAATATTCTATGGCTTTTTGTCCGTCAGCCTGTGATAGGGTTTGCAGATATTTACGTTTAAACCGGCCGCCCAGTATTCCCATTAGATCAGAGTTCTCCTTCGCCAACGGATGTGCTTCCAGAATTTCGAGGGCTTCTTCGGTACGATCCATGCCTTCTAAAGCGAAGATCAGGTTTCGAAGGCCTTTAAGATTCAGGGATTCACATTGTGGTAGTAATTCCTTGATCACAGCATCGTATTTCCCCAGAGCAATATTGATCTCCTCCTTGTTGGTATACATGCTGTGGAAGGTATTTCCGGTTAACGACTGCAGGATCAATTGGTAGGTGTCGTTCTCCCTATTGGTTTGATCTACTATTGAAAAGTGACTACCATCAAGGGTGATACGAAAGGCATCATCGAAAGGCTCTAAACTTGAGTTTACCGGCACAAATTCGTCGTTGGTGGCAGCTATTGCAGCAAAGCTGAAGGGCGGAGATGTTTCGTATTTCACGTTCCAGTCTTTTCGCACTGTCTGTATGAAATTTCCGTTTTTCTGCAAGGCGGAATTATTTGCATTACACAATTTTTTTAAGGCCTCTGCCGAAATACCATCACTTGGCGTTGCAAAACACATTACATGGCTTATTCTCTTTAACTGGGCCGGATCCAGATCCACCAGTGCCTTCTGAACCACTAGTCCGCCAAGGCTGTGGCCAATAAGGGCGATCCGTTGGTACGAATTGAACTTGTATTCGATAACGGAACGAAGGTAATCTGCAATTCTAAGGATATCATTTTCTGAAGCCCAAACAGTTTTACCCATTTCAGGTTTAACATGCTGTGTATATCCCAGCGGCATCAGGTCCCAGCCATCCATATCACTGTTCTGCATTAGTAGCTGTGGGATCTCACCAAAAGTTGCTGCCGCTTCACCGGAAAATCCATGGACAAACAGCACCAGGTTAGCGGCCCCGGATTCTCTGAATGTAGTTACTACTTCCTCTTCCTGGGAGGATTTATTGGTACCGCCTTCAACCACCTCACTACTTTGCACTTTGTTCCTGCGCACGTGAGGTACGCTACTCAATATGAAGTCGTCGTATAACTGCAGATTTACAAACGGACGCTGTACGGGTTTTCGTTCGGGGACACGTTTCATAACGTATTGTACTACTTCGGTCATCCGGATATAGGGTTCCTGGTAAACCTCTTTATGCTCCCCTTTTAGTACTTCCAGCAGGCAGGTGGTGAACAAACTGTTGGGTTCGTCACCCAGGATCCAGGATAGCTCATCGGCCCTGCAGGATGAAACTATGGAAATGCCACGACCGTCGTCTATTCTATGCACCAGTCCTTCAGGATTTCGAATACGGTCCTTTAAACTCTTAGATTGGATCTCGGGGCCGGCTTTGGTCATCCCTTCGGCATGACAGCAATCTAGGAACAAAATAAGTCTTCGACTCTTTAAACTCCTTAGTTTATCCTTCAAATCGGAAGCAAGAACCCAGGTTTCCCTGAAATTTTTTGGATCGAAATTATTGGGCACCAGGTAATAGTGCGACCTGTTCTCTTCTTCAGGCTTTAAGCCCACACCGCCCTGCTCCAGCTCGATGATATCATTATCTGTATAAGTTCCCCCATGTCCCGAATAATACATAAAAACTGAAGATTCTTCATCTGTCTGCTCCACAAGTGCGTCCAATGCCTTTACGATATTATTATTGGTCGCCTCCTCCTCCACCAATAGACGTATGTTTTCCTTTTTATAACCTGCCAATTCTTTGTTTACAAGGATATCATAGATCGCCCTGGCGTCTTCGGCACTGGCCGGCAGGTCATTTCCCACTCCTATGATCAAAGCAAAAGCATTGGATAATTCGCTCATGAGGTTATATTGAATTATACATTTGCTTTATTTCTGAAACTTGCGATTGGGTAATGGATGGCGGTGCGGCAGAAATAACATCGAGCAAGGCCTCGATCAAGTGATAACTGTCCTTCTTTACAATAGATCTGTCCGCCAATTCCCTATTTAACGCTGCGGTCGAATTCCCCGAAGGATTTATATTAGCCTCTTCGGCTAGTTCGACCAGGGAGTTGTGTAGTTCGGTTTTAATTTGCCTTAACTGTTCCTGTGGCGAACCCGTAAAACTGGTACTCTCGTGGAGAGAAACGGCAGATTTAGCAGTTCCTTCAGGTTTCAGTGCAGAAAAGATCTTTTTTGCTGCATCCAATTTAGGCTCGAAACTCATTGAGATACCAGTGGCATCTGCTTTAAAAGACCCCAATCGTTCCATGGCATCTTTAAATTGTTTTCGAAAGAGTAATATGATAACAAAAAGGGTTGCCGGCCAGATAATGATCTCCAGCAATTTTAAAACCGAATCGATCTGAAGGGCGGCTAGAACAAGAAACTTCATGTATATGCTTTGTTTGGTTAGGTTTAGCTTCTACTGTAAATATTTGATTTTCTGAAAGCTATAGTATGACTTAAATGTACACAATTCTTGGTTGAAAAAGGAAATCCTGCATATTTCCTCCATGAAGAATAAGCGATTTTCACTTGGGTAAGTCGGTAGTTTGTCGTATTATAGAGAAACGTTAACCTCTAAAATTCAACCTCATGGGCAATAAAAGCGACAAACCAAAACCTGGAATTAGTATAAATCCCAAAACCAAGGCTCCAGATAAATCGAAGCCGGGAATTAGTATTAATCCCAAAAAAGCAGACAAATCCAAGCCGGGCATTAGTATAAATCCTAAATAAGATATCATTTAGGCGAACCCGTTTCATTGTGAGGCAACTTCTTTGTATTATATATAATGAATACCACGCTATAGGCGTTAATAGATTATAGTATAAATACAATGAGAAGACTCCTTTTAGCTTACTTCACCCTTTTATGTGTGTTGCCATCGTTACATGCACAGTCTATTTCCATCATCGAATTGGAAGCGGAGATACAGTTCCTATTTGTAGATGATGACGTAGATGGCACCCTGTCCAATTTCAAGTTCAGTGGCGCTATCAACCTTGATGATCTGGCAAATTCCGATTTCTCAGGTTCTGTAGCTATGGAAACTCTCGACACCGATAATTGGTTCAGAGACAGGCATCTTCGGTCTAAAAAATACTTCAATAACAAGGTTTACCCCCTGCTTACATTTAAAAGTACGTCGGTTTCCGGAACTGGTTCCGAGTTTTTAATTCGCGGGAACCTCACCATAAAAGGAATCTCCAGACCGGTTACATTTAACTTTCGAAAACTGCCCGGGAAATTACAAGGGACTACCCAGATCAACACTTCTCAGTACGACATAATGATTCATGACGATACAAGCAGGAATCTGGTAGAAGTTACTATTACACTTCCCTACACTACGCTCTAATTGCATTCGGAAATTGTAGATTAATATGTAACTTCACAGGCAATTAACCAAAAACCTGAGTCCATGCGGCATTTTTCTATTTTAGTGATCCTTGCGATTACTTTCAGCTGCGCTGATAACCCCGCTTCAGAAAAAAATATAACAGATACAAAATCTTTAAGAACCGATGTCCAACTGGAGTTTAAAACCCGAGCTCTGCTTGGGGAAGGAGCTATTTGGAATTATAAGACCCAGGAACTTTATTGGGTGGATATCCTGGGAAAAAGGCTTAACGTTTACAATCCGAAGAACAAATCGAACCGTATCTTTCCTGTGCCCTATCGTATTGGGACAGTGGTCCCGCAAACAGATACCACAGCAGTGATTGGCCTGGACAACGGTATTTATATCTTGAACACCGGTCACGGTGGTATAAGGCAGATCTCGAATGTGGAAGAAGAAATTCTTACCAACAGATTTAATGATGGAAAATGTGATCCCAACGGGAATTTATGGATAGGCTCCATGCACCTTGAAGAAACCGAAGCGGCCGCTAGTCTCTACAAGGTTGCTCCTAATGGGGAAACCACAAAAATGCTCGATAATATTACTATCTCCAACGGGATCGTATGGTCTGGCGATGGCCGCACTATGTACTATATAGATACCCCTACATCTCAAATAAAGGCATTCGATTTCAACCTGAAAAACTCAACAATAAGTAATGAACGTGTTGTAGTAGAGGTGGATCCTGCAGATGGCTATCCGGACGGAATGGCGATCGATGCAGAAGATGTGCTTTGGGTAGGATTATGGAATGGTAATGCCGTAGCTCGATATAATCCTAATACAGGAAAAATGCTCGATAAGATAGAAGTGCCGGCGCATAACGTAACCGCCTGTGCCTTTGGCGGTGAAAACCTGGATATTCTTTACATTACAACGGCACTAATAGATATGAGTGAGGATGAAGTGGCTCAATACCCGTTGGCTGGTTCGATTTTTAGTGTTAAACCCGGGGTTAAGGGTGTGGAAAGTGATTTCTTCGGAATTTCAAACAAATAATCTATGAAACCGGTATTTGTGATCATGGGTGTTAGTGGCTGCGGTAAAACCACCGTGGGAAAAATGCTTGCCGAAAAACTGCAGCTGCCGTTTTATGATGCAGACGATTTCCATCCACGAGCTAACATTGAGAAGATGTCATTGGGTACCCCCCTCACCGATGAAGACAGAAAGCCCTGGCTGGAGATCCTCTCTGGAGAGATTGGACAGTGGACTGCAGATAAAGGAGCAGTTTTGGCCTGTTCGGCATTAAAGGAGTCTTATAGGAATTTACTTGCCGCCAATACCGATATTCGATGGATCGTTCTTCATGGATCCTACGATATAATAATGAAACGTATGCAGAAACGCCCCGAACATTTTATGGGAGCAGAGATGCTGCGTTCGCAATTCGACGTCCTGGAACTTCCGTCTTACGGCTTGCATCTGGACATAGAAAAGAGTCCCGGCGAGTTGGTTTCGGAAATACTGAGGGAATCTCTGGTTTCAAGAAAATCTACCCTTGGCATTGTTGGCCTGGGAGTAATGGGACGCAGTCTGGCTCATAACGTATTGGGCCGAGGTATTTCGGTATCGGTGTACAACAGGGCTGAAGGCGACGAGGCAGACGTGGTCACTAATTTTTTAGCTGAAGCAGACACTCCCCTGACCCATGGATATACGGAATACGAGGCGTTTGTTAAATCGCTGAAAACTCCGAGAAAAATATTATTGATGATCCCCGCAGGCCCGATAGTGGACACAGTTTTGCTAGCCATCCAACCTTTCCTAACTACAGGTGATGTGTTAATAGACGGGGGCAATTCCTATTTTGAAGATACCCAAAGACGATTTGAATATTTCAAGCATTTAGGAGTAGATTTCGTTGGTTGTGGAGTTTCAGGCGGTGAAGAGGGCGCCCTGAAAGGCCCGTCACTTATGGCAGGTGGGACAAATGAAGCCTATGAAAAGATCAGGCCTGTGCTGGAAGCGATCGCAGCCCGCGATAAGAATGGAGATCCTTGTGTAACACTTACAGGGACAGACGGTGCGGGACATTTTGTAAAGACGGTTCATAATGGTATCGAATATGCCGAAATGCAATTACTTGCCGAAGTGTATGCCCTTCTAAGGCCATCGATGAACTACGCATCTATCGCTAATTTGCTTTCTGAGTGGAATCAAGAGGAACTTTCCAGCTATTTACTCGAGATCACAATCGATATCCTGCGGTATAAAGAAAATGAAGGGTATCTTCTTGATAGAATCCTGGACAGGGCTTCGAATAAAGGTACCGGCGGCTGGTCGTCCAGAGCGGCTATCGATCTGGGAATTCCCGCCACTATGATGACTTCCGCTCTCTTTGCCCGCTATGTTTCGAGTATGAAGCCAATGCGTGAAAAATTAGCGCGAGAGAAAGCTGCACATGTTGAGATCGAGCTTAGTCTTCTGAAACAGGCATATCAGTTTGCCCGCATAGTAAATCACCTGCAAGGCTTCGAACTTATAAGAAATGCCGCCGAAACCTATAACTGGAATACAGATCTGGCCGAGATTGCTCGTATCTGGACCAATGGATGTATAATTAAATCGGGACTTATGAAGAACTTTCAACAATACCTCACCGCAAATGTTCCATTGTTCGACCAACCTGAGATCATTTCAGAATTAAAACAAAAAGAAGCTTCTATTAAAGGAGTTTTAAGCGCCGGCCTGGAAGCTGCGATCGCCTTACCATGCTTTTCGGCTGCCTTGCAATTCTGGTATGGGATGACTACCAAAGATCTACCGGCAAATTTAATCCAGGCGCAACGCGATTATTTTGGCGGACATACATATATGCGTAACGATAAGGATGGAAGTCACAGTACAAATTGGAAAACCAATGGATAGTACCTTACTTATAGCTATTTTCTCCGGGATTGCGATCTTATTGATCTTAATTCTGAAATTTAGAATCCAAGCTTTCATCTCCCTGCTCATTGCCAGCATTGTGGTAGGGATCATTGCCGGGATGGATCCTCTTAGCATAGTAAAAACCATACAGACTGGGATGGGGAATACGCTGGGTTTTGTGGCGGTGGTGGTTGGGCTTGGGGCCATGTTTGGTGCAATCTTAGAGCATTCAGGGGGAGCCGAGGCTATTGCTTCATTTTTACTGAAACACGCTGGTGAAAAAGGTGCTTCCTGGGCCTTGATGATAACAGGATTTATAATCGCAATACCGGTCTTTTTCGATGTTGCCTTCATCATATTGGTTCCACTTATCTATTCTTTGCAACGCAAATCGAAGAAGTCGTTGTTACTTTACGGAATGCCGCTTCTGGCCGGACTGGCAATTACACATGCGTTTATCCCTCCCACTCCCGGACCCGTGGCTGTGGCCGATATATTAAAAGCAGACCTGGGCTGGGTGATCGTTTTTGGCGCCATTGTAGGGATCCCTACAGCTATTGTTTCCGGGCCGTTATTTGCGAAATATATCTCCAAACGTATTCATGTGATCGCTCCCGAGTTAGTGGAATCTCAATCGGATGACCAGCCAAAACCATCCGTAGGAATGATCGCTGCTATAATTGGATTACCTATTATATTGATCGTTCTCAACACGGTACTTAACAGCCCGATGGCCGAGGGCTGGATCTCTGAAGCATTCAAGGACTGGATGAAGATGATAGGCCATCCGTTTACAGCGCTCATCCTTGCCAACCTCATCGCATGGTATTTATTAGGGGTTAGAAGAAAGACCTCTAAAGAGAAACTGTTGAAGATCACCACCAAATCGATGGGTCCGGCCGGGATCATAATCCTCTTAACCGGAGCCGGTGGAGTTTTTAAGGAAATGCTCATTGCAACTGGAACCGGAGATATGATGGCAAATTATTTTGCCGAACAGGGCTTAAGCACTTTATTATTTGCTTTTATAGTAGCAGCCCTGGTGCGTATTCTTCAAGGATCGGCTACGGTAGCCATGATCACAGCTGCAGGTGTAACCGCTCCCCTGTTATTGGGCTCTACGGGGGATATAGAAAAAGCGTTATTGGTAATAGCTATTGCGTCCGGGGCATCTATCATGTCTCACGTGAATGACAGCGGTTTCTGGTTGGTTAGTAAATATCTGGGTTTAACAGAAAAACAGACGTTCAGGAGCTGGACAATGATGACCACTTTACTCGCTATTACTGGTATGACTTCGGTTTGGATATTATCTTTGTTCTTCTAATGCCAAAAGCTCAGGATCTCCTTAAATCCCGCATCTTCACGATACTTTAGAAAATGTGGATCATTTTGAAAGGTCATAGGTGTATACGTATTCCCGTCGGCTATGGATTTCATGAGATGCTTAAGCATTAACGCCTTGTTATCAATCCTGGCATAGTATTGCGCCAGAGCATAATCCACACTTCCAAATTGGTAATCGCTGCGAGCCTGGTTTATCTTTTTTAGTAATTGCTGCGCCCGTTGATCTTTAGAATTTTTAGAATAACAGGCTGCCAGGTGTGACATTATGGTGATATCTTCCGGCGAAGAGTTATGAAGATTTTCATAGATAGATTCGGCTTTCTTGTAATCTTCCAATGCATACCATGCCTCTGCTAGACTTTCCTTGTTTTCTTCGGAAGTGGCCAAAGCTATTACCCGGTCGTAATAGATTTGAGCTTGCGAAGGTTTCTTCAGCAATAAAAACTCTTTACCAATATAAGATTGTGCATTGATCATATACGCTCCCGAATTGGATATTTTCAGCCGCTCCAACAGATTTTCCAGTTCGTCTTGCTTACCACTTCTCACATAAGCAGACATCAATGATCGTTGCAGATACAAATCGTCCACCACATCGGTAAGCGGCCGCAATAATTTGATCGCCTCATCGTATTTTTCCAATTCAATGTTAGCAAGCGCCTGGGTGTAAATTCGGTATTTACATTGGGTACAACTTTCCAGGTTCATTCCTTCCATAGACACCGCCCTGAAGATAGTATCTACCTCTTTTGGTTTATTAACATATTGCAGGGTCACAACCATGGCACCGGCATTGGTTAACAGATGGAATGGCGCAAATTTGTATTCGTAAAGGGTATGCTTGTAGATTGCACGATTATCTCCTTCCAGTAAAGCGTTATAGGTTTTTAGCAAGTTTGCTTGTCGGTCACTATCCCTTGAATTAGGAACTATGGCATTTTTTAGAGAATCTGCTTTTCTAAATTCGCTAATGTTATAGTAATAGGCCACTCGCATTACCTTAGGTTCGAAATAATCGGGATCGGCATCGATAGCTTTATTAAGTAATTCTATATAGCGTTCATTATCCCCAAAGGTAGCTTCGGCATCGATAAAATATTGGTAGGCTTCAAATTTTGGCGGGGTTTCTTCCAGATTCAGTGAAGGATTCACCTCAGTAATAAGATATCCCAGGATCTTTTGTTTAAGGGATTCGATACAAACCAGCGGGTCACTTTTGTCACAGCTAATAGGCTCGAAGGAAATGAAGGTCTCATCGTAGCTCCCGTCCATGATCGAGCATTGAAATAGTAGTTCGTCCTTGTTGAGATAGTAGTTTCCCACAATCACTTTTGCAGGTTTAAAATATTGGGTGACTACCTTTTTTTCATCCGATTCCTCTTCAGAAGTACTCAAAAACCCGAGGTAGTCATTAATTATTTCAGGTGATACCACTTGACCTAATTCGTGCTGGGTAATACCGTGCATGATCCAATCGGAGGTCATTTTACCAATGATATTATTTGAGTCATCGCCGGTGTTGTTCCCAAATTTTAGGATAGCGATCTTATCTGTAGAAATTGCCGTTGGGAGCTTTAAGGTTCTACCAAAGTTATTCTGAATGATAAATACAGAGGCTACTACACATAAACCGGAGATGATCCCCATATAGGTAAAATACATTTTATAAAAACCGCTTTTCTTGGCTTTTCCTTTTTTGCTGATGCGTACAGCCTTGTCTTTCTCCCACTTCGCCAGTTTAAGATGCCAGATATAATAAAGATAAAAGGGAAATCCCAATAACAGGATCAGGATTAGATAAGTGTTTGAGATCTTCGGAAGGCCCAGAGGGTCCCATGTAACTGCCAATACCTGCAACAGAACCCAGGACGAAACAATGTAGATAGAAAGCATCTTCAATACTTCCTTCTCACTACATTCTTTTACAAATGATCTAAATGTCATTTTGCGGTTCCTTCATTTTAGCCAATACTCTGAAAACCAGTTATTTCCTTGCAGGGGACGGAAATATTCACTAATATAGTAATTAAATAACTAATAAAATTAACCTCATGAAATTTCAAAACGACTATTTATTAGGCTCCTATATGGACCCTGAGGATGAAGAAGATTTCGACTTACCTGAAGCCGAAATCGATGATATTCCGGGCGATGATACCATTGATAATGGTATACATATAGATCCGAAGATCTAGATTGGTATAGTGATCTCAATGATCACGAAAAGGAACAACGACTCCCCGTCTGTCACTCTCACATAAACTGGTATTTTTTCTGATAGCGTCCGCTATGGGAGAAGGCTTTTATTTGCTTATTTTAAACTAACAGGACTAACAGAAAAGCAAACTTTCGAGATCGGGACCTAAAAGTATCGATCCACACGTTAGCGGGGATAACGCTCAAAAGCCTGCTTCCCTTTAGGATTAGTCCTTAACTATAAAACAACAAGCCTTATAGGCTACTAAGTAGGTCTGGAAATATTTTAATTCCATCCGAATAATCTGGATGGCAAGTAAAGAATTATGGTCATTCTCCTTGGCGGTAGCGATGGTTGCGAACATGGTGATTGGTTTGATGTAAATAAACGTTAGTTAAGCAACTGTAGTACAACTTTTAACGTTCTTTAGAACTATTTAACGTTCTATTTAAATTGGTAATAAGCGGTCTTTAAATAGGCGCCTTCGGGGAAGGTTACGGGGTGATCCAAGTCGTGGTACGTTTTTTCCATCATTTTGTAGTTCCTCGACATATCATCCAGAACACGTTTATTTATATCGAAAAAACTATCGGCAGTTACACGTGACGAACAGGAGGCCAGTACCAAAATTCCATTTCGATCTACCAGGGAAGCCCCTAGCCTGGCCAACTGGGCATATTTTTTTTCTGCTCGCGAAATCTCGTTCGCGCTCTTAGCAAAACTTGGTGGGTCTATTACCACCAGGGCGAATTTTTTTTCTTCTGAAATCATTTTATCCATGATCTCGAAAGCATCTCCGGTCAACGTGAAGTGCGTCCCCTTATAAGTGTTGAGTTCTGCATTTAGTTTCGCCGCTTCCAGTGCCTGTTTGCTTATATCCACACTGGTCACCGAAGTGGCTCCTCCTCTTAATGCGTGTACCGTGAAGCCACCGGCATAGCTAAAAACATCCAGCACAGCCTTTCCTTTCGCTAATTCGCCCACTCGTTTTCTATTGTGACGATGATCCAGAAAATAACCCGTCTTATGTCCCTGGATCACGTTGGCTGAAAATGTTACTCCGTGTTCAATAAACTCTACATTCTCATTGGGTAAGTCGCCATAGACTATCATCCCCTCTTCCAAGCCGTGCGAAGTTACCGCAGCAAGTTTTCGGTTAAGCCTAACAACCATACAATCTACTTCGCTAAGTTGTATAAGGACTGGAAATATGTCTTTTATATACGGTAGCCATATCTCCGAATATAACTTTACCACTAGCACTTTGTTGTACACATCGGCTATAAGACCGGGAAAGCCATCATTTTCACCAAAAAGCAGGCGATAACTATTTGTTTTGGTTTTTAAAAGCGGAATCCGGACCGCGTAAGCGGCCGCAATTCTTTCTGAAAAAAAAGTAGTATTAATAGTGGCCGGGCCTCCTGCGTGCAGCATTTTTATTCTAATGGGGGAGTTTGGATCGTATAGCCCCACACCTATTACATCATTGGATCTACTTCCAAAGATAATGGCCAGATCCCCAGCCTTTCCTTCTTTGTTTACTTTTGTTATACTGTTTGAAAAGATCCAGGGATGCTCACTCCTTGCACTTCTTTCCCCATTCAACGATAGTTTAACAGCCAGTCGTTGTGGTTCGATTTCGGGAAGTGCTACATTGAACATCCTCTATAAATGTTGGTTCAACTTTTTCTGGTAGCGACCCTGAACAATATCCACTATAACCAGAACGAAGATCACAAAATAGAAAGTGGTCTTACTCATAGGAGTAATATCATTTCCAAAGAGCTTCATATGGGCCAGATGCCCTCCTTCCGATAGTAACATGATTCCTACTATTAGTAGTATAAACAGGCCAAGAACTTCGTACATCCTGTTCTTCTTCAGGAATTCGGTAACTCGTCCTGCCAGCCAGATCATTACCAAACCACCAATAATGATGGCCGTCGCCATCACCCAAAACACATCGGTAAGGGCTATAGCGCCTAAAATTGAGTCGAACGAAAAAACCAGGTTCATCAGGATAATAGATAGGGTGATCATCGCGACCGATTTTGGCTTCTTTTCCATATGGTCGTCTGCTTCCAGACGCATCATATGCATGATCTCCCTTACCGCCGTGTACATGATAAAAACTCCTCCAAAAAGAACGATCAGGCTGTGAAGGTTAAAATCTCCTTCAAAAACCCCTGTAGCGTGTACGGCGAAGAGGCTGTCCTGGAACAACTCGATCACCTTCAGCAATACAAAGAGTAACACTATACGTAAAACGATCGCACCACCAATCCCAATTTGTCTTACCCGCCTTTGTTTGGCTTCGGGAGCCCGTTTAGACTCTAGCGATATGTATAAAAGGTTATCAAGTCCTAAAACTGCCTGTAAAAGGGTTAGCAGGGCGAGCGTAACAAAATTCTCCACCGTAAAAAGTGCTTCCATGTTCAGATAAATTTAGTTTTCTACTTTATTCGCAATGATCGCGATGGCATCATTAACTGTACGCAACGACTCCAGATCGTTGTTACTCAATTCTATATCGAAGGCGTCTTCCACGTCCAGGACAACATCCACGAGATGTGCCGAATTTATATTGAGCTCCTGGGTAAGATCGGCATCTTTTTTTATGTTTTCTGCCGAAACATCCTCGGGTAAATAAGCAGCAATGATTGGTTGAAGTTTGGTGTAGATCTCTTCTGAAGTCATTAAATAGAATTTTGCCTAAAGATAACACACGCGTTCACATCTCCAAAACCAAAGCTGGCTTTTGCAATGGTTTTAAGAGGATGGCTTACCGTTTGTATCGGAATCCTGCTCCTGTCTGCAATAGCACTAATTTCCGGATGAAGGTCCTCACAGTTTGAATTAGGAAAAATAAACCCGTGATGGAGTTGCAGTACGGCAGCAACCAACTCCATACTTCCGCTCGCTGCTAGTCCGTGCCCAATCATCCCTTTAAGTGAATTTACATAAGGGAAATCGGCTCCCTTCCTTCCCAGTGCCTCACTCCAGTTACGTATTTCGGTTGGATCTTTTACGGTGGCTGTGAGATGACCGTTAATATAATCTATTTCATGTCCTTCAACCCCAGAGACTTCCAGAGCTGTTTTTATACATCGCTTTACTGCAATACTATTGGGTGCAGTCATGCTACCCTGCTGTCTTTGCCCGCCATTGTTCACATTGCCTCCCAATACCTCGGCGTAGATCTTCGCGCCGCGTTCCTGTGCACTTGTCAACGATTCGAGCATTAAGGCACCCGCCCCACTCCCGGGTACAAATCCCGAAGCAGTTGTACTCATAGGCCTGGATCCATGCTCCGGATCCTGGTTGTGTTTCCAGGTAAGTACTTTCATAGCATCGAAACCTCCCCAAACCACCGGGCCATCATCCGAACAGCTTCCACACAGCATTTGCCGTGCTTTGCCCGATGCAATTAGATCATACCCCATTAGGATGGCTTCGGTGCCAGTTGCGCAGGCCGATGAATTGGTGGTTACCTGGTTTCCCGCACCTATCATTCCTCCTAAATAAGCACTTATTCCGCTCGCCATGGTTTGAGCTACTGTAGTACTGCCAAGGCGTTTCACTTTTCCTGAATCCAGTAAATAAATGGCTTCTCGAAACTTGGCTGTGCCACTGGTTCCTGTTCCGAAGATAATTCCCAGATCCCAGAGCGGTTCATCATTTTTTCCTGCTGTCTCGATCCCTGCATCCTCAAGTGCCTCCATCCCAGCCATGACACCGTATAAGATGCCGCTACTGTTAAAATTTCGCAATTGCAGATCGGTAAAATATTTTCTTTTTTGTTCTTCTGAAACTTCTGGTTTGGCGGCGATCTGACAACTAAAATTGAGTTCTTCCAGTTCCGGGAAATGCCTAATTCCGGATTTACCGTATCTTATGGCCGAATGAAACGCTTCCACACCTACTCCATTTGGGGACACAATTCCTAAGCCGGTTATGACCACACGATTCTTCATGATCTCTTCGTAATTAACATCCCGCTGATGCTTCCCTCACAAAGTATTTCGTCATCTGCATTCGTCATTTTTACATTACATTTAAGTTTATTGAAGCGGAAATAGATCTTTTCTGAAATAACGATTACGGTGTCGCCTGGATAAACAGGCTTCAGGAAATCGACTTCGGTACTACTCAATGCCACTTGAAAATCTTCACCCGAAGATTCGGAGAGCAGATAAATTCCGAAGCAAACCAAACCCAACTGCGCCATACACTCAGTAAGTATTACTCCGGGTGTTACAGGGTAATCCTTAAAATGGCCCTTATAGAAATATTCGTCTGTTCTGAAGGTATACCTTCCTACCAGGCGCTCATCATTTACGGAGTCTATAGAATCCACGAACAAAAACGGATGGCTATAAGGTAATTTTGCTATGATCTCGGTTGGTTTCATCAGCGCAAACTTTCTCCCCCGTCAACCTTTAT
The DNA here is from genome assembly GCF_002966125.1 of Pukyongia salina. Lineage (GTDB taxonomy): Bacteria > Bacteroidota > Bacteroidia > Flavobacteriales > Flavobacteriaceae > Pukyongia > Pukyongia salina. The sequence continues at coordinate 2,790,034 of NZ_CP027062.1, read as the reverse complement.
TACCGTACCATTTATCCATTGTGCTTCGTCCTGGCTTAGAAGGTAGACCACATTGGCCACATCTTCGGGAGTAGTTAGTCGCTTGAATGGGTTTCGTTTTCTTGTAGCCTCTGCCAGTATTTCACTACCGGGGATCATTTTAAAGGATGGAGTTTCGGTGGCACCTGCCTGAATACAATTTGTAGACATGCCCAACTCGGCATATTCTACTGCCATACTGCGCATCAAGGCTTCCAGGGTAGATTTTGCCGCAGAGACGGCGGCATATCCCGGCCATACTTTCGCGTTTCCTTCACTGGTGAACGCTAAATTTCGAGCATTTTCACTAAAACAATCTGCTTCTATAAGTGCTCTTGTCCATTCGTACCAGCTATGTCCCATGGCATGTACAGTGATCTCGATATCCTCCCTCGTTAATGCATTATCACCCGTTAAAGGCTTTAGGCTGCCTTTGGCAATACTGTGTAGTAATAATTTCACCGATCCCTTGGGCAAGGTTTTAAGTACTTCCGAAATGGTTTCTTTCTTTAGAGCATCCAGATTGTGGGTGTTCACTGTGCTTCCGGCATTGGCCATCTGTTTCACCACTTCCTGAAAAGCATCCAGATCACTTTTGCGGGTGCGATGAACAATGCAGAGATCGAATCCTGCTTGCGCAAGTTTTTCTGCCGATGCGAGACCCAGGCCACTGCTGCCGCCCAGGATAAGTGCTATGCGTTTTGATTGGTTCATTTAAAACTCTAATAATATTCGTTGTGCCGAAAATCCGGGCCCAAAGCTTAACATGAGTCCGAGGTCACCTTTAGGCAACTTTTTATCCATAAAGCGTTCTAAGACATAAAGTACGGTGGCACTACTCATATTCCCATACAATTTAAGAACTTCTTTGGTATCATCTATATTCTTACCCAGGCCGCCGAAGAGCTGTTCAACGGTTTGGACGATCTTCTTACCGCCCGGGTGAAAAATCAGGTGGTCCACATCGGCGATTGTTTTGTTATTCCTTTCCAGGAACGGATGTACGATCTTAGGAAAATGTTCGGCTATTTGTTCAGGAACAGTGATATCGAGTATCATTTGCAAACCTGTATTCACCATTTTAAAACCCATCATATGGGTGGCATCGTAGAAATGATACATCGCTTCATCAAGGATCTTAGGCCCGTGATCTTCTTCAGCAGATGACATTAGTACACAGGCGGCTCCATCGCCAAATATAGCAGCACTCACTATATTTACCATTGAAAAATCATGCTGTTGAAAGGTTGCCATGGGCGATTCTAACGCAATGACGGCGGCTCTTTTACCGGGATTGGCCTTTAGAAAGTTATATGCATAGATCATCCCGGAGATACCGGCAGCACAACCCATTTCGGTAACGGGCAGGCGTAAGATATCCTGCCTCATTTTCAGCTCATTGATTAGATACGCATCTACAGACGGGATCATGATCCCGGTACAACTCACGGTGATGATATAATCTACATCGGTTGGTAACCATGCAGCTTTCTCCAGGGCTTTATTGAGGCATTGAGCTCCCAATACCTTCATTTCGCGGCAATAGATCGCATTTCTATCCTCAAATGAAGTGTGCAGGAACATGTCTTCAGCATCCATAATAGAATATCGCCTTTCTACACCCGCTCCTTCAAATATCTTTAGCACCTTTCTTCTAAAGCGCTCATCCTGGCCGCCCAGCCAAGCATCCACATAAGGAATAATTTCGTCTGTACTTCTTGTGTATTGAGGAAGTTGCTTGGCAACCGATTTTATTTTTACGCTCATGTCTTTTCAATGATCCATTGATACCGAAATGCCCATTTCCATCGTATTTGATGTTTTGCAGCTATATTTTTAGAAAATGCTTTCAATTCCTTTTTTTTAAAAGCCCTGGCAATGGAAATTAATCCGTCATTTCTGGCAGTGGCGGTGCGAACAAACAATGTACTCACAATTTTAAAAAGAACAAAGGCGATCCTACTTCGTTCTAAGTCGTTAACCACGATCCCTACTTTCGTCGTGGAGTATAGATTTTTCAGAAACAATTCTATCTCTTCATCTGTGAAATGGTGTAAGAACAAACTACAAATGGCGATATCACATTCTATAGTTTCAAATGCTTCAGAAAAAATATCCATTGTTATAAATTCGATCTCCGGATACGCTTCAGATCGTCGCCTGGCCTCTTCTATAATATGGCGATTAGCATCCAAGCCTATGTATTTTAACCGCACACCGGGAATGTTTATAGATTCTTTGCAAACTCTGAGCATCTCACCATCCCCACAGCCCAGGTCTAATATGGTTATCTCATTTTTGTTGGTAATCTTTTCAAGAAGCTTTCTTATACCGTTGAGGGTTATTAAATTTCCGCCCAGCCACTTATTCACACGTTTTAAATCACTCAACAAATTCTCCATTTCTTTGCCCTGGAAATGGAAGTCGTCCATAAGTTCCTGTTGATTGGATCTGTATTTAGAATTAAAATATATCATACCATCAAGGTACCATGAGTTTTCCTGATCACGTAAGGTAAAATTGACGGAAACCTGCTAATAGCCTTATAAGTGAACACAGACGCCGTATCGTTTAATAGTAATCGCTGTATACGCGCCCCGGTAATTAGTCTACCGGAAAAAGTTTTCTTCCATACTGCTTCATAGGCGCTTTCAAGTAGTTGTCTGTTAGCTCCCTTAATGTGAATTTCACTTAGGTATAATTCTGAAAAGATCTTCGCCGAATGTATCGCTATGGCCATTCCATTTCCACAAAGAGGATGAATGAGCCCGGCACTGTCACCCAACATAAAGATATGGTTATGGATAACCGATTTTTTAGCGAAGGAGATCTGACTTATACTCAGCGGCTTTTCAAATAGCGGCCTAGCATGTTTAAAGAAATTCTGCAATTTCTTATTCCTGCTCATCACTGTTCTCTGAAAATCTTCTATCCCATCGGCCTTATTAAAAGATCTAAGGGTGGTAAGGTAGCAGGCATTCACGGCACCAGTTTCTGTTTTTGAAAGTCCGCAATATCCTCCCTCGAAATTGTGTAATGCCACCCGGTCCTCCGGAAAATCGAAATCGTAATGCGCTTTTACAGCCATCCAATGCGTACGCTTGTTAATGAAATCACGCCCCAGTCTTTTATCAAGAAGCGATCTCTTTCCGTAAGACCCCACGACAAATCTACTTTTATAATGCTTTTTACTCTGGGTATCAATTATAAATTCATCATTTAAGTATTTTATGGAAACAGCGGTATCGAATATGACATCGATTTGTGAATCAAGGGCATCAAATAATAGTTTATCCAACGAATAGCGCGAGATACCAAAGCCACCCAGCGGAAGGTCACTTTCAATAGTTTCTCCTTCCCTTGTACTGATCTCGAACCGGGAAATAGGAACAGCACCGTGTACATGAGGATCGATTCCTAGGTCGTTTAAATAGGGTAAAACCTCGTTAGACACATATTCGCCACAGACCTTGTGTTTAGGGTACGGGTGTTTTTCAATTAAAAGGATACGGATATGGTGTCGCTGCAAATGCAGGGCAGTACAAAGGCCGGCCAGCCCACCACCTATGATGACGATATCATAATCCTCCCGGTGCATTTATAATGTTTTTTAACTGCAAAAAAAATCCCGATGCCGGACATCGGGATTAATAATTATTACTATTGATTAATTACCCTGGGCTTGCTTCTGGGCTTCCTTCTTCATTTTCTCATTTGGAACGATGGCAATATTCACCCTTCGGTTCTGCGCCCTACCTTCAACCGTGCTATTGTCTGCTATCGGACTGGTCTCCCCGTACCAATCTGTTGTAAAGCGCGAAGCGTTCAGTCCTTTGGTTTGGGTGAAATAATTAGTTACGGAATAGGCGCGGTTCTTGGAAAGAGTCATGTTATACTCATCAGAACCCGTACTATCGGTGTGACCAACTACCAATACGTTGGTATCCGGATATTCAATCAGCACACCGGCAAGCTTGTCGAGCGTAGCCTGTGATGCTGCATTGATATTGTATTTGTTGGTCTCAAAATAAACACCGCTGTTCTCATCGAAGGTTACAACGATACCATCGTCGATGCGCTCTACTTTTGCACCCGGGATCTCCTCTTCGATCTTTTGAGCCTGTTTGTCCATTCTGTCACCGATGATAACTCCAGCGGCACCACCTACAACACCACCGATAACTGCGCCAGCTTCACCGTTGCCTCCTTTCCCCACATTATTACCGATGATAGCACCCAAAATGGCACCTCCGGCGGCACCAATTACGGCACCTTTTTGTTTATTGTTTGCATTCTTTGTTGCTTCGCAGCTCCCAAAACTTCCCACGAATAATACCAGGGTTGCCACGATCACTATGTTTCTTATTATTGTCTTCATTATTCACTGATTTTAGAAAAGTTCATATAAATTGTAAAAGGTTTGCCTTCAAGGTTTACAGTTTGTTCCCACTGCATAGCCGAGTTACTAAGTTTTGCCAGCCGTAGCCTGAAACCAACATTGTTTTCAGATTTTTTCTTTTCGTTTGTTGGTTTTAACAGGAAATCATACAAACCCGTTGTTGGATCGATCTCCTGAATGGCGAAGATAAAATAACGCTCCCCGGTGGGACAGTTACTGTCTTCTATGGAATAATTTCCCGTGTTGTTATTTGGAATAAATCTCCAGTTACTGCCTTCAAAACACTCCTTGGAAGTGTCATCAAGTAATTGAACATTGAAGTTTCCGGATTCACTGTAAGTGATCTCATCCAAACTCCAATACCCCTTTATAATCTTTCTTGATTCCTGAACCGTTTTTGGCGTGCCACAGGAAAAAAATACGGCAGCCAGAACTGCTAAAGTGATGGTTTTTCTCATTGTTAAGATTTTAAGTTGATGTAAGGTTTGCTCGCTTCATAGCCATTTTAAGGTATCTGAAGCATCTTTTTATAAAAATAACAAATATTACGATGAAAAAAGAATAAGTAGCTCTTTAATCCTGAAACGGTTACTATAGCCGGATTTGGTACATTTAGTACCTTAGAAGTTCGAGTAGTTCCTGCTTGAATTTTCGCTTCGACAAATAAATAGTCTCAAGATTAGCAGCAAACGGAATAGGTGTGTCCAGACTAGCTACTCTTTTGATCGGGGCATCGAGAGCTTCGAAACATTCATCGGCGATCATGGCTGCAATATCGGAGGCAATGCCGCCAAATCGCGAATCTTCCTGAAGAATGATCACCTTCCCCGTTTTCTTTACCGAATTGAATATAGCTTCGGTATCCAGAGGAGCTAAAGTCCTGAGGTCGATCAGTTCTGCGGAAACGGCATCCATGGTTTCCAGCTCTTCTATAGCCCAGTGCACGCCGGCACCATAGGTAATAATCGATACATCCTTCCCTTCTTTTAGCAGCGCGGCTTTGCCCAGAGGTATGGTGTAATAATCGGTTGGCACCTGCTGTCGTACACTTCGATATAAAGCCTTATGCTCGAAGAAAAGCACAGGATTAGGATCTTCTATACTTGTTGCAAGTAGTCCTTTAGCATCGTACGGAAATGCCGGATACACCACTTTCAAACCAGGAGTATGGGTGAACCATGCTTCGTTCGTCTGACTGTGAAACGGACCTGCTCCTACCCCGGCGCCACAAGGCATACGAATTACCACATCTGCATTCTGCTCCCATCTGTATTGGGTCTTGGCGAGATAATTAACAATAGGATTAAAGCCCGAAGCAACAAAATCTGCAAACTGCATTTCCATAACAGATTTAAATCCGTTGATAGAAAGCCCCATTGCCGCAGAGACTATGGCAGATTCGCAAATGGGCGTATTGCGCACACGTTCCTTTCCGAATGCATCCAGAAATCCTTCTGTGATCTTAAAAACACCACCATATTCGGCGATATCCTGCCCCATGATCACTAAGTTTTCATGCCGCTCCATAGACTGTTTCAAGCCTTCCGAAATTGCATCTACGAGTCGTAATTCCTGAGTCTCGATATTTGGCTTAACTTCTTGATATACAAACTCTTTAAATACGTCATTTAACTCATTACTTTCGGAAGAATCTATAGGGTCTTCGGCAAAGGCGATATCAAGATTCTCGTTGATCTCGTGTACAATAGCAGTTTTGATCTCAACTTCCTTTTCTTCGGTTAAAATGTTTGCATTCCGAAGAAATTCTGCATAATTGGTGATGGGGTCTTTTGCCGCCCATTGATCCATCAGATCCTGAGGTACATATTTAGTGCCACTTGCCTCTTCATGCCCGCGCATTCTGAAGGTCTTGAATTCTATCATTACCGGCCTGGGGGTTTCCCGCATACTTTCTACGATCTCCTTGAGCCTGGTGTACACCTCTAAAATATTATTTCCGTCTATAATGTGTGTCTCCATGCCGTAACCCTTACCCCTGTCGGCCAGATGCTCGCAATTGTATTGTTCGGCGGTTGGTGTGGACAAGCCATAGCCGTTATTTTCTATGCAAAAAAGCACGGGTAGTTGCCATACCGAGGCAACATTGAGAGCCTCGTGAATATCGCCTTCACTCGTACCACCTTCACCGGTAAAAACGGCGCATACCTGTTTGTTCTTCTTTAAGAGATTACCCAGGGCGATCCCATCTGCAACGCCAAATTGGGGTCCGAGATGTGAAATCATTCCTACTATCTTGTACTCCTGGGTTCCAAAGTGAAAGCTGCGGTCACGACCTTTGGTAAAACCGTTAGCCTTTCCCTGCCATTGAGAAAACAACCTGTTTAGAGGGATCTCACGCCCAGTGAAGATACCCAGGTTTCGGTGCATGGGAAGGATATATTCATCCTTATTCAATACTTCACATACACCCACTGCGATAGCCTCCTGGCCAATACCGCTAAACCATTTGGAAATTTTACCCTGGCGTAACAGAATGAGCATTTTCTCCTCGATCAGCCTGGGTTTTATCATTTTTTCGTAGAGAGAAAGTAAAACCGAATTATCCAGTTTCCCAGGATCGTAATCGAATGCAATTGTAGAAGAGGATGTTTGAGCCATGTAATGCAAGAATGAAGTTCAAAAGTAGAAAAAAACCCAGTCTGTAAAAGAAATTTTACACTTTTTTTATCTTCGGAAATAGCCTTATAATTTGGTATCTTTGTGTATTAGAAAATTAAACCCGATGAATAATATACCCAGTGTAGACCTGGCCGATTTCTTATCGGACGATCCGAAAAGAAAACAAAAATTTGTTAATGAAATTGGGAGTGCTTACGAAGAAATTGGTTTCGTGTCCCTGAAAAACCACTTTTTAAGTGACCGCTTAGTTGAAGAGCTTTATCGAGAAGTGAAAGCTTTTTTTGCGCTACCCGTTGAAGAAAAGCTGAAATACGAAATTGAAGGCCTTGGTGGACAGCGAGGTTATGTCTCCTTCGGAAAAGAACACGCCAAAGGAAAAAAAGAAGGTGATCTGAAAGAATTTTGGCATTTTGGACAAGAACCCGCAGCAGATGCGGCACTCCCCGAAGAATATCCGGAAAACGTTATCGTTACCGAACTACCCGATTTCAATAGAATTGGGATGCAGACCTACCGAATGCTTGAGAAGACCGGAATTTATGTTTTAAGAGCCCTGGCCTTGTATATAGGGCTGGAAGAAAATTACTTCGATCATTGGGTTTCGAATGGTAATAGTATCCTGAGACCTATCCACTACCCTCCTATCACCGAAGAGCCCAAAGGTGCTGTACGTGCCGGCGCACATGGAGATATTAACCTTATCACTTTACTAATGGGGGCCTCTACTGGCGGACTTCAGGTATTGCGTAAAGACGGACAATGGATAGATGCCATCCCGGAAGAAGATGAGCTGGTGATAAATGTTGGCGATATGCTGGAACGGCATACCAATAATAAATTGAGATCTACTATACACAGGGTTGTAAACCCGCCCAGAGAACAATGGGGTACGCCAAGGTATTCTATTCCCTTTTTCATGCATCCGCGAAGCGATATGAAGCTCAATTGCCTGGAAGAATGTATAGATGAGGATCACCCAAAGGCCTATGAGGATATCACTGCAGGTGAATTCCTTCATCAGCGATTGGTAGAAATTGGCCTGATCAAGAAATAATGGATTTACAGGATCAATTAAAAAATCTTTTTCCGGATCATGTCCCATCAGAATCGCCGGAAAAAAAAGAAGAACCTGCCTTTTGGCTGCAGGAGGAGCCTCTTATATGTAAATACGAGAAGCGAAAAGGAAAACCAATTACCATAATCGAAGGATATAACGGGGCCACATCAGATTTTAAACAGCTTGCAAAGGAATTAAAACAGCTGCTAAGTGTTGGTGGTAGTTTTAAAAACGAGCAGATCATCATTCAGGGTGATTATCGGGATAAAATCATGTCTTTTCTGAAAGAAAAGGGATTCAAAGTAAAACGTGTAGGTGGATGAAAATACTCGAATCTGAACTCATACTAAATCCCGACGGAAGTATATACCACCTCAATCTAAAGCCCGAAGACCTTGCCTCCACTATTATAACCGTAGGCGACCAGGAACGAGTTGAGCAGGTATCCTGCTATTTTGAGAAGATCGAAGTAAAAAAGCAGCACCGGGAATTTAAAACGCATACAGGTTTTTACAAGGGCAAGCGAATTACAGTTATATCGACGGGAATAGGCCCGGACAATATCGACATCGTTTTTAATGAACTCGATGCGCTGGTCAATGTAGATTTCGAATCCAGAACGTTAAAGGAAAATTTAGGGGCTTTGGAGATCGTGCGAGTTGGGACCTCAGGTGCGATGCAGGCAGATATTCCCGTAGATAGCATCATTGCAAGCGAAGTGGGAATAGGTTTTGATAATCTTTTGCATTTCTACGAGGTACCCGACCAGCTTTTCGACGAGGAATTTTCGGAAGCATTTCAAAAGCACACAGGATGGAACGCGAATAACTCCAAACCTTATGTTGTGGCGGCAAACCAGGAACTCCTTACTAAATTTACTTCCGAAGGGATTAAAAAAGGAATAACTACTACCAATGTAGGATTTTATGGCCCACAAGGACGTGTATTGCGTTTACCGCTGCAGGATCCCGAAATGAATAGAAAGATTAGTTCCTTTCTTTATAACGGAAGACGGATAACCAATTTGGAAATGGAAACTGCCGCTATTTATGGAATGTCCGGATTGCTTGGGCACAAAGCACTTTCGCTAAATGTGATACTGGCCAACCGGGCGAATGGAAGTTTCAGTAAAGACCCCAAAATGGCTATCGATAACTTAATAAAAAAGACTCTAGATAAATTGGTGCAATGAAAAAATTCCATATTGGTGGGGTACCGGAACATTTCAATCTTCCCTGGTACTTAACACTACGTGACAAATCGTATACTAAAGAAGGGATCAATCTTCGGTGGAAAGACTTTTTTGGAGGTACTGGGGCCATGGCAACTGCCCTGCGTGAAAAAGAGATCGATCTGGCTGTGATCCTAACCGAAGGAATAATTAGGGACATATGCAATGGTAGCGACTGCTCTATTGTTCAGGTATTCGTTGCTTCCCCATTAATATGGGGTATTCATGTTGCGAAAGAAAGTAATTACCATAAAATTTCGGATCTAAAAGGGAAAACCGCAGCCATTAGTAGATACGGATCGGGCTCTCATCTAATGGCCTTTGTGAATGCAGAGAACCAGGGTTGGGATACTGGCAGCGATCTAAAATTTGAAGTGATACGAAATCTCGATGGTGCCCTGGAAGCCCTTCCAAAAGGAGATGGAGATTATTTTATGTGGGAAAAGTTTACCACCAAGCCTTATGTAGACAACGGGCCTTTTAGAAGTGTTGGCGAATGTCCTACTCCATGGCCATGTTTCGTGATCGCGGTACGTAATGATATTCTGGAAGATGAACCGGAGGCAATCCAAAAGATCCTGGAGATCATTAACAATACAACCGCCGATTTTAAAGAAATACCACGTATCGCGCACATGATTGCAAATAGATACGATCAAAAGATAGAGGATGTAATCGAATGGCTTTCCCTAACCGAATGGAGCCAGGAGAACCTTAGTTTTGCACAAGTAGAACGAATTCAGCAAAAATTACATCACCTCGATCTAATAGAGCAAATTGTTCCTCCCGAAAAGATATTGTATATTTAAGAGGTAAATCTCCCCGATTTCATTTTGTGTACTGGTGTGAATTAAATCATTTATAAAGATGAAAACACATCACTTCTATTATCTTACCCTTACACTTATACTCCTGGGAGGGGGTTTGCTTGTTACTCTTTTTATTTCTGAAACGATCTTTGCTAAAGATCTTGCCGAAAATACCGAACGTATCATTGTCGATCCCGATCTTACAGCCGGAGGTGGCCAGCGAGACAGCTTTCAGGCGTCGCATTATGCAGATACCACCGCATACTTAAAAGGCATTGATATATCCAAATATCAAAAAGATATCGACTGGTCCGGCCTGTCTGATAAGATCACTTTTATTATTTGTAAGGCTACCGAGGGCAGGACTTTAATGGATTCGGAGTTCGACTCAAACTGGAAGAACATTGAAAAAGCAGGCCGATACAGAGGAGCCTATCACTTCTATAGGTCTAACGACGACCCCGAGGTGCAGGCCGAATTCTTTTATAGTACTGTAGGTGAATTGGGAGCGAATGACCTTCCAATGGTGCTCGACATTGAAAGTGGGAGTCTTGTAGGAGCTGTTAACAAAACCAAACTCACGGCAGACCTGTTAAGCTTCTTACAAACCGTAGAGAAACTTTCAGGCAAAAAACCAATGATCTATTCAAATTCATATTTCGCTTCCCAGTATCTCAATCGGGAGGAATTTGCCTCTTATCCTTTGTGGGTCGCAGAATATACCAGTAAATCTGAACCAACCATTCCTTATTTCTGGTCGGCAAAAGGCGGGTGGTCTTTTTGGCAGCGATCTGCTTCTTACGATCTCTCTTCTGTTGATGGAGAGGTAGATTTTGATATTTTCAACGGGAATATGGAAGCGCTAAAGAATTTTATATCAAGTACTTCGGAAGAAGATCAATAATTTTTTAAAAACCTACGCAACCCTTTCACATCTTAAGAATCTTACTAGAGTAAATAGTAAGTTTATGACCACTTTCTTAATCATACTGGGGGCCTTGCTAGTAACAAATTATCTTTTGTTGCAGTTTAGTTGTAATGATGCAACCGAACCCGATACTCCGGACGAAGAATAATCTGCTTCCCCTCTTCCAATTTATAATTGCCAACCTATTGGCTGTTTTCCTTTTTCCGTTAAATATGCATTTGTTTTGCTGAAATGTTGGTTTCCAAACCAATACCCTCTGTTGGCACTTAAAGGTGATGGATGTCCGCTGCTGAGTACCAAATGCCTGGACGAATCGATACGCGCTCCTTTTTTCCTGGCATAACCACCCCATAACAGAAAAACCAGATTCTCACAACCTTCCGAAAGAGCGGTAATGGCCGCATCTGTAAATTGTTCCCATCCCTTGTTCTGGTGACTCCCTGCCTGATGCGCCCTTACGGTGAGTGTTGCGTTGAGTAAAAGGACTCCTTGCTCTGCCCATGATTGCAGGTTACCATGATCGGGCGGACTTACACCCAGATCATTCTTCAATTCTGAAAATATATTAACCAGAGAAGGCGGCTTCGCAACCCCCTCGCCCACCGAGAAACAGAGTCCGTTCGCCTGTCCATCACCATGGTACGGATCCTGCCCCAAAATAACGGCTTTAACTTGCGAAAACGGCGTATGATCGAAAGCCGAAAAAATCTCCCTTCCCGGAGGGAAACACTTATGCGTAGCGTATTCTTTCCTCACGAAGTTGGTTAGCAGTTTGAAATAATCCTTATCAAATTCTTTACCAAGGACCTGCTTCCAGCTTTCTTCAATATTTACATCCATTATCCGTATTTTTGTAATCCAACAGCTAAAATTACAGCATTATAACGGAATGGTTCGAATTGATAAAAAAACATTACAGGATTTAGAATTTCCATCCGTTTTGCAGCAGATCTCAGAATTTTGCATTACAGATCCTGGTCGAAATGAAGTGTTGGCTATAGTTCCTTATAAAGACACAGAATCTATCCAACCGGAGTTGTATCGTGTCAAGGAATTTACTGCTTCTTTCGATAATGAAAATCGAATCCCAAATCATGGTTTCGAAGCGATCTCCAACGAATTACACCTTCTGAACATTGAAAATAGTTCGTTAGAAATAGGTGCTTTCAGAAGAATACTTTCCGTTTCAAATACAACCAAAGAATTGTTAGCCTTCTTTAAAAAGTATAACGAATTCTATACCCAACTTTATGAGTACTCCGGAGATGTGGATTACACCAATAGTATTTCCGAAGCAATAATTGCTGTTATCGATCGCTATGGCGCGATCAAGGATAGTGCTTCAAGTGAACTGGCTGCTATCCGGAAACGTTTAAATGTAGTAAAGGGACAGATCAATTCGTCGTTTACGAAGGCTCTTAGCAGATACTCCTCTTCAGATCTCCTGGACGAGATAAGGGAATCTGTGGTAGACAACCGAAGAGTACTCGCTGTTAAGGCCATGCACAGGCGAAAGGTAAAGGGAATGGTCCTGGGACAATCCAAGACGGGTAGTATTGTCTATATTGAGCCACAAGAGACCTTGGAATTTGCAAACGAACTAAGTAACCTTGTCTATGAGGAACAAGAAGAAGTTAAACGCATTCTTAAGGAGTTAACCGACTTTATACGCCCTTTCAGGGAAACCTTATCCGGCTATCAGGAATATCTTACCAGGATCGACGTTTTTTATGCTAAAGCGCGATACGCCATCGATATAGGCGGGAATTTACCTTTGTTGAGTTCAGAAAAAAGGCTTTTCCTGAAAAATGCCTATCACCCACTCCTTTTAGTTTCCAACAGAAAACAAAAAGCAAAAACCTTTCCTCAAACCATCGAACTGGCCCCTGATAAAAGGATCATTGTAATTAGCGGCCCAAATGCCGGGGGTAAAAGTATCACGCTAAAAACGGTAGGGCTATTACAACTCATGTTACAATCGGGTATGCTGGTACCGGCAGATCCGTTGAGTGAGTTTTGTTTCTTCGGAAGGGTATTAACAGACATAGGCGATAACCAAAGTATTGAGAATCACCTAAGCACCTACAGTTATCGTTTGAAAATGATGAATCAATTTCTGAAAAAATGTAAGAGCGATACACTTTTTCTTATCGATGAATTTGGCACCGGTAGTGACCCCGAATTGGGAGGTGCTTTGGCCGAAACATTTCTGGAAGTATTTTATGAACGGGAAGCATTTGGCATTATAACCACCCACTACACCAATCTAAAACTGCTGGCAAACGAATTACCCAATGCCGTTAATGCCAATATGCAATTTGATAGCAAAAGCCTTGAACCTATGTTCAAATTGCACCTGGGTGAGGCAGGGAGCTCTTTTACCTTCGAAGTAGCTCAGAAAAACGGAATTCCGTATAGCCTGATCAACAAGGCCAAGAAAAAGATCGAGCGAGGTAAAGTGCGTTTTGATAAAACAATAGCTAACCTTCAGAAGGAGCGATCCAACGTTCGTAAAACGGCTGCCACCCTGGAGACTACCGAAAAGAAAGCCAGGGAGGAAAGTAAACAACTGGAGCAGATCAATGTAAAACTTCAGGATAAACTGGAAAGCTACCAGGAATTGTACGACAGTAACATGAAATTACTCACCCTGGGTAAAAAGGTAGATAGCCTGGCCGAACGCTACTTAAACAATAAAAAGAAAAGGGAGTTGATCGATGAATTGGTGAAGTTGGTCATGATAGAGAACAGCAAACGAAAGAAGCTTCATCCTAAGAAAAAGAAGGTTGTGAAAGCTAAAAAGAAGAAACTGGAGGAAGAGGTAGAAAAGAAGGTAGCGGTGATCCGTGAGAAAAAAGTGAAAGCAAAAAAAGAAGCCAAACAAGCACCACCTCCTAAACCAAAAGTTGCTTTGAAAGTTGGAGATCGGGTGCGGATGATAGATGGTCGTGCGGTAGGGACCATCGATTCTATAGAAAAAAACAAAGCCATTGTAAATTACGGGATGTTTACCGCCGATGTGAAGATGGATGAACTTGAGAAGGTTTAACAATGAAGGCAACAACAAATAAAATAGTACTATTCGACGGTGTGTGTAATTTGTGCAATAGTGCCGTACAGTTTATGATCAAACGCGATCACGATGATCGCTTTATGTTTGCGGCCTTGCAGGAAGAAGCGGGCCTTGCGCTTACAAAGAAATACAACATCGACACCTCCAGGATAGACTCTATTGTTCTTATCGATAATGGAAAAGCGTATGTGAAATCGACCGCAGCCCTTCACATAGCCCTTTACTTAAAGGGATTGTGGCCCTTATGTCACGGAGCACTCATCGTACCTCGTTTTATACGAGACGTTGTGTACGATATCATTGCTAGGTATCGCTATAAATGGTTTGGAAAAAAAGAAAGTTGTATGATTCCAACACCCGATATAAAGAGAAAATTCCTCTAATTATTTCAGGTTCTTTAGAATAAATTCCAGGTTGACGTTTTTATTCTCATTCTTTTCGAAGGCAAAATTCTTGTATTTGATTTTATCTGCCAACCCCATTTCCAGCCATCTGTTTACTACGTTAACATATTCGAAAGTTACTTTACCGGCTAACAGTGGATTGAGATCTTCTCCCCTGTGATACGCATCGTAGATCTTTTTTAGGCCGGTTAGGTAAAGGTAATCTTTGGTGAATCCTCCACCCCTGTGGGCTCTAAGCGATATAGTGTAGGCTTCATCTCGGTTGAGTTTGTATTCGTTATGCAAAAGATCGAAGGTTGCCCGGAAATCGAATCCCTTGCGTAAACTGTCTGTAGCGAGTACGCGATACGATAATTCTTTTAGGCGATAAAGAGTGAGACAACCACTCATATATTCACTAAATACAGCCATTCCTTCCTGAGTTTCGAGATTTTTCGGGAAACCATTGTGGAAGATCTTCAAGGGTTGTGCGAGTCCGTTGAAAGTTGTTACTAAGTGTACACCAATCTCATGATTTGCAAGAACTTTAAGCTGATTGGCGCTAAACAGGTGGTTCTTTTTTAGCACCAGCGTTTGAGTACTATTTGTAACCATCGCCGCTGCCGAGATCTTTGTGGAATACTTCAGGTCGAATTCAAAGCCGTATTTTCTGGTGAATTCCTGAAAATATTCTGCTGCTTCCTGGGCACTAAAAACAGGAAACATTTCCTGATCGTATTCTTCGTCTTCGAAATGCAGAATGAATTTTGCATTCTCGACATCTTTCTCGGTTGGGGTTCCGAAGGACTTTAAAGAATTAAAATAAAATTTACTGCCCTTACCTATCGATTCAATACACTGTATTAATCCCGAATAATCATAGATCACGTCCCTGTAAAAGTTTCGTGTTTCTTCATCCTTGATGCTGTCTATGTCTTGTGAAAACAGATGTTGCTGAACCTTATGAGCATCGAAATCGATTTTTCTATAATGAAACCGCGGGTTGCTATTGTACTTGGATGAAAAGAAATTACGCTTTTCCTGTTCGATATTTGTTGGGTTGATGTAATTGAGTAACTCGATCTTTTTCACCAGGTTATTCAAATTATTATCGATGCGCACCACATTGGGATGGCGTGTTACTATGGCTTCAGAGAGCGACATAAATTAATTGTGTTCTTTATAAAATGAGTTTGCGTGTTCCTCTATCTGGGTCTTCAGCTGAGTTTCTATGGCTGAAACAACCTCAGGGAATATGATCTGTTGTAATTCATCACAATAGATCTTTTTGAATTCGGTAGCCAAAACTAAGGTATTTCTGAAGGTTTTCGTAATATATTTCAGGAAATAACCATTTCCATAAAATGTATCATTGATCTTAGAGCTGGTCTCCTCAACTCCCGGGAGCTGGAGCCGTGACAACGAGTGACGCCAGAGTTCTACCGAATTACCGTAACGTTCATTGTCAATGTTTGAAGTACCCAGATTTATTACCGGCACTTCCCTATCCCATCGTTTCCAATTATAACTGTGCATATCGTAAACAACGATGGTCCCAAATTTTTGTTCCAACTTCTCTACGAGAGCGTGAACTACCTTGTAGAATGCAGCATGTTTCGCCAGGCTCTTTTCTTTCATTGCTGCGGAAAGCGGCGATTTCCATAATTTCTTGCCCCAGGCATCTTCAAATATAGCATTGGCCGGATCTCTGTTTAGATCGTATTCAAACCTGCTATCACAACCTGCTATTACTATAGGAAGTGTTCTAACAAATTCTTTGGTACAGGGGTCTTCCTCATACCAGCGGTCGTATTCGCTATGATAACAATTATCCCATAGTTTTTTTCTGAATTGATGTCCGTCATGTACGGCACCACACAAATACGGAACGTACGTATCGATTTTCAAGGTAAATGAGTAATCTTCCGAAACAGCTTCGAAGATCTCCTCATTTTTTATGCGTGCTATGATTTCGGGAACTGAAAGTTTTATCATCATGCGTCACTCACATGTTTACGAAGTTTTTGACGACGTTCGAAGGCATTGACCCGTTCAAGTACTTTGTCTTCAACAAAATCGATCACCTTTTCCTGAACCTTAGTCTTATACACCTTGTTCATATAGGTTATTCCGCCGGGAGACATTACGTTTACTTCCACCAACATTCCTCCTATTACATCTATACCTACAAAATACAAACCGTCCTTTACCAATTTTGGGCCTATCCTGCGGCAGAGCTCTTTTTCCTGCTTGGTAAGACTGTGTTTCTGAACCGAGCCACCCGCGCTAACGTTAGATCTGTGATCTTCATCTCCCGGCACACGCTTCATGGCACCAATGGGTTGCCCATTTAACATCAAAATACGAACATCTCCTTTGTCTGCCCCATCAATATAGTCCTGGAGGATCACATAATTACTGGTTCCGTCCTTATTATCAATATAGAAATCGAGCAATGAATTTATACTTTTCATAGCCCTCTTCTCAATAAGTATCACGCCAGACCCACCGTAACCGTTAAGAGGTTTCAAAATCATTTTATCTGGCCCCTCACGGATCACCTTTTTTAAGTAATCCTTATTCTTGGTTACATGAGTACGCGGGATGATCTCATTCTCTTCATCCTCGAACACAGCCGTGTATAATTTATTGTTGGCTCGCCTTATACCGTCGAGATCATTCATAATGAACACATCGTCCTTCACACTATCCAAAAAATTAAGCATGATCATATCCAGGGGTGGATTACTCCTAAGTACGATCACATCAAAACCAGCCATAGGCAGCATCTCGTCATAGAATTTGGTACTGTTATGAAAAGATTTCAAGGTTTTACCTATCTTTTCAGATCGTATTACACATTTACAAAATGCAAAGGCGACACTGTCGCGAATTGTTAGATTAGCCGGAGTAGTGATGGCCATTCCGTGCCCCCGTTTCACAAATTCGTGGATCATTGCTAGAGTGGAATCATTATCGGGATCCATCTCCTCCCAGGGATACATAATAAAGCAAACGTTCATGATTGGTTCTTTAGAAAATAAATATACTAAATCTATTTACTTTGTAACAAGAAATACTAAATTGTGCGAAACGGATAAAAACAGGATCGTTACCTATTTCGATTAGGTGAGATCGTTTTAAATGGACGGTTATCCAAGGTTCAAATTATTTTAAAATCTCAATTCAGCAGTAAAATTTATGGAAGGCAGTACAGATTATCTTCAGATAGCTAAAGATCTATTATTAGAATATGGACCGAGGGTCCTATTGGCATTATTGTTACTAGTACTTGGTTTATGGGTCATTAAATATATAAGCAGGGGAATTAGAAAGGGACTGGCGCGCCGTGAAATGGACGAGACGCTGCAAAAATTTCTTTCCAATCTTGTAAGCTGGATCCTGAAAGTAATGTTGTTTATAGCGGTTTTGAGTCAGCTGGGTATAGAATCTACCTCCTTTATTGCAGTTCTCGGAGCTGCCGGGCTTGCCATAGGATTGGCACTACAGGGCTCCTTGTCCAATTTCGCTGGCGGGGTACTTATTATGTTGTTCAGGCCTTTTAAGGTTGGAGATGTTATTAGTGCTCAGGGAGAAACCGGAAAGGTGAAGGAAATCGACATATTTACTACAAAACTATTAACGCCTCAGAACCGACTTGTTATTCTGCCTAATGGATCCCTTTCCAACGGTGCGATTACCAACTTCACCGCTGAAGGATTCCAGAAAATATTTCTCACAATAGGAGTTTCATACGACGCAGATATTAAGCAAACGAAAGAGGTATTATTGGGCGCAATCGAGAAGCAGGAAAAAGTGCTAACAGACCCGCCTCCTTTGGTTGAAGTTTCCGGTTTGGGTGAAAGCTCTGTCGATTTTGCCGTACGTTGTTCGGTCTATAACGACGATTTCTGGCCGGTGCAATTCAATTTGATCGCCACGATCAAAGAGGATCTGGATGCCGCCGATATTGAAATCCCATATCCTCATAGGGTGGAAATACATAGAAAGGAGTAATATTTCTGAGTTAAATGGGAGCTATGGCGAAATTATCGAAACCGGCATAATCACCGGCCCCGTCCTGGCGAATTCTAATACTTAACCCAACCGAAGTTGTTCCCGGCGGAATGACTTCAGACACACTGCCTGATATGGAAGAGTTTGCCATTCCATCTATAAGTTGGATCTCGGTTTGCGGGACGCCATCAATGCTTATAGTGTAGAACACATCATCTCCATTGTCGAATTCGAAAAATTCATAATTGAAAGAAAGCGTAACACCTGATGGGGCTTCTGAGATATTTATGGTATTAAATGTAATGGTCGCAAAGCCAGTAGTTCCGTTTATTCCTTCGTCATCCAGGTCCCTTATGCCCAGGAAATTATTGGTCATGGTTGAAAGATTGCTAAAACCATTGTTATTATTGTCTGTAATTCCGAAGAAACCATCGTTACCGTTATCAAAGAAAGGTACATCACTCCTGTAACCCCAGCTGGTATTGAGATCGAAATTTTGAAAGATGCCTAGTAATGATACCGTATTAAGACAGTGGATATCCTCCCAGGTTGTTCCATTCCATACCTGATAACACAAAACCTCTTCTACAAAAACTAGTAATCCAATATCGGAGGCGCTTGGGTTTATAGAATTTCTATTGGCTAAAGTGGGTACCCTGGGAGGCATTAATCCACCGAAAATTATATTGTCACGAGTGCTGCTGATCTCAAGAATGGAGGCCGGACTTGGTGCTGTAGTATTTATTCCTACCTGAGCATTCATCTGAAAACCAACAAACATTAAAAAGACAATTAACAACCTTTGCACTCTCAATACAATTTCGATTCACTGTTCAATGTTAACCAATATTAACTTCGAAAGCGTAAAGAAAGTTGAGGTCTTACCCTTAATTCATGAAATGTGGGTGATTTAGGAAAGTGAATTCATGAAAAGCCGGGAAACAAGGATAAAGCTATTTTACTTCATCATAGTGATCATCCCATTCTTCTACCTTAGGTTTCCCTAATTTTCCAACAGATTTCGCCACAATCATCGAAACAGTGGCATCGCCGGTTACATTTATAACCGTTCGGCACATATCCAGAGGCCTGTCCACTGCGAAAATAAGTGCAAGTGCAATTGGGAACCGATCCGCCGGGAAACCGATAGCTTCTAAAACAATCACCAGCATTACCATTCCTGCTCCAGGAACCGCTGCCGATCCTATGGACGCCAACAGCGCTGTTAATACAATAGTTAGCTGATCGCCAAAGGTGAGATCGAATGCAAGTGCCTGCGAAATAAATACTGCTGCAACAGCCTGATACAGGCTGGTTCCGTCCATATTTATTGTGGCACCTACCGGAAGCACAAAACTACTTACTTCTTTATCTACACCTATATGCTCTTCTACTCGCTCCATAGTAACTGGAAGGGTTGCTGCACTCGAACTTGTAGAAAATGCCAATAGTTGAGCCGGACTGATCTCTTTGAGAAACCAAAACGGATTCTTCTTTGTATATGTTCCTACAACGATAAGGTAGAACACTATCATCAATAATAAGCCTAAAACCACAGTTCCTGCATATTTTAATAAAGCAAACAGCAGATCCGGATCGCCCGAGGAAACCACAACATTGGCTAGAAGCGCAAATACCGCATAAGGCGCAGAAAGCATAATAAGATCTACCATCTTCAATACTACATAATTCAATGAGTCAAAGACATCTTTGAGAGGTTTAGCTCGTTTTTCTCCAATGAGTAAAAGCGAAATTCCCAGGAAGATCGCAAAAACGATCACCTGTAACATCAAAGAATTATCGCTCATTGCATTGATGGCATTATCCGGAACCATATCTACGAGGAATTGCAAGGGGCCACTTTCTTTCTGTCTGGTAGCTTCTTCGATCTTAGATTGCACATTACTATCACCGGCATAGGTTTCGGTTAACTTGGCGATCGTTTCCTCCGAAACTCCATTACCCGGCTGTAAAACATTCACTAGCATCAATCCTATGGAAATAGCGATCACCGTTGTAAAAACATAGGTTATGATCGTTCGCAAACCTATATTCCTGAATTTCGAAATATCCTTTAGATCTGAAATACCTTTTATCAGCGATGCCAGGATCAAAGGAATAGCGATAAGCTTTAAAAGTTTGATAAAGATGGTTCCAACCGGATTGATCCAATTTTCCACAAATCCCACTCCCCAGCTTAATTGCAGCATAATGAAACCAAAAATCAGTCCCAGGAACATCCCGATTAAAATCTGCCAGTGTAATGCTAATTTCTTCATACGATAAAGTTCGTTTATAATTTTGATAGTTTGTTCAACAGCCAAAAATCGGCAAGTACCAAGGCAGCCATGGCCTCCACAATGGGTACGGCTCTGGGAACAACACAGGGGTCGTGCCTTCCTTTACCCTGCATCTCCATTAAATTGCCTTCGTTATCAATGGTTTGTTGTTTTTGCATGATCGTAGCTACTGGTTTGAAGGCCACTTTAAAATAAATATCTTCCCCATTGCTTATTCCTCCCTGTACTCCTCCACTATAATTTGTTTGGGTGCTGCCATCTTCATTGAACAGATCGTTATGTTCGCTGCCTTTTAATCGAGTGCCGGCAAAACCACTCCCAAATTCGAACCCTTTTACTGCGTTGATAGATAGCATAGCTTTGCCAAACTGTGCGTGCAGCTTATCGAATACAGGCTCGCCTAATCCTATTGGGACATTTTCAATTACACAACTAATCACTCCTCCTACGGTATCTCCTTGTTTTCTGATCTCCCTGATATAGGACTCCATTTGCTGTGCTGTTGAGGCATCTGCCGTACGTACAGGATTTTTCTCTATCTCAGCAAAATTGAGCTCCTGATACGGTTTGTTTAGCTCTAATTCGCCAACCGCCGACACATAAGCAGTGATCTTTATGTCTCCAAGTAGTTGTTTAGCGATTGCGCCTGCTACCACCCTGCAGGCCGTTTCTCTGGCAGATGACCTGCCTCCTCCGCGGTAGTCCCTTATGCCGTACTTTTTATCATAGGTGTAATCGGCATGCGATGGTCTGTAAGTGTCTTTTATATGGGAATAATCTTTTGATTTCTGATTGGTATTCTCAATTACAAAACCGATCGGGGTACCCGTAGTTTTTCCTTCGAAGATACCGGATAGGAATTTTACTTCATCTTCTTCCTTTCGCTGAGTAACAATAGCCGATTGACCCGGTTTCCTTCGTTGCATTTCTGCCTGGACGGCATTGAGATCGATTTCCAGACCCGCCGGACAACCGTCAATTATACCACCTATTGCCTCCCCGTGTGACTCGCCAAAAGTAGTTAGTTTGAAAATATTTCCGAAGGAATTCCCTGCCATACGGTGTTTTCAACAAATGTAGCCTTTACAGCCGAATATTAAAAATCTAAAAATAGGCTAAAATGTGTATAAACCCGGTCACGCATCACATTTTTCAACATCTACAAATAACATACAAGGAATGATCGAAGTAGGTATAGTTTGGAAGGCTGGATGTATTATTACTATTACTATTATTATTATCCCTGTAATAAAACCAGCTCCTCTTATAGTGCGAAAGGAAGATGAATTACCTGATTTTCCCAGGAAAACTACTAACGGCCCGGCTACCGAGTTATAAGTGCCCGCCTAAGTATCGTGATTGGATGAAGCGCCTCCCTTCCAGTGCCATCCTTGATCTGGTGCCGACAACTGGTTCCGTTGGCAGCGATTATCGTATCATCACCCAGTTTATCAATGGCAGGAAACAGCTTTAATCCCCCTATCTTCATACTTATTGCGTAATGCGCTTTTTCATAGCCAAAACTACCCGCCATACCACAGCAGCCTGATGGGATAATTGTTGGATTGTAATGTAAAGGAATATTGAGGATATCGAAGGTTACTTTCTGGTTGCTCAACGCTTTTTGATGGCAGTGAACGTGGATCTTTATTTTCTTTTCTTCTGAAGTAAATGAATCGACTTTAATATGCCCTTTTTTAAATTCCTCGGCCAAAAACTCTTCCACCAGATACGCGGATCGAGATATTTTTCCCGCGGTATCTATGTCGTCCGCAAGACGCAGGTACTCATCACGAAATCCAAGGATAGCAGAGGGTTCGATACCTAAAAGCGGAGTCTCCGAACTAATTTTCTCCTTTAGAAAGTCTAAATTGAAATTCACAGCCTTCTTGGCTTCTTTTAGAAACCCCTTCGAAATGAGGGCTCTAGCGCTATCCAATGTATCGACAACATGTACTTTATACCCTAACTTTTCAAGTAACTCGTAGCTATCCTGGGCAATGTGGGCATCCAGGTAATTACTAAACTCATCAACAAATAAATATACTTCTGAAATATATGTAACTCTCTCTTTTAAAGGTGTTTGATATATTTTACTGAAGCTTTTAGTTGAAACCAACGGAATCTCTCTTTCCATAGCGATCCCACCTATTTTTTTTATTATAGCAGAAGTAAACGAACTTCGGAATAACCAGTTAGAGATGGCGGGAAATTTCGCCGCTCGTTTGTTGTAAATACTGCTCTTAGCAATTAAACGGTTAGCTAAGGAAACCCTGTTGTTCTTATTATATTGATACTGGAATTCGGCCTTGGCGGCAGCTATATTCACGTTGCTGGGGCATTCACTTGCACAAGCCTTGCAACTAAGGCACAAATCCATAGATTCTTTTAGTTCTTCCGAATTGAACTTATTTATAGTGGAGCTGTTCGTCAACACTTCCCTAAGCACATTAGCCCTTCCCCGGGTAGTATCTTTTTCTTCGCGCGTAGCATGATAACTGGGACACATCATCCCGGAGGCTCGCTCTGTTTTGCGACAGTCCCCGCTTCCATTGCAGTTTTCGGCTAGTGGTAGTATCCCTAGGGTGTCCTCGAAATTCATAAAAGTACGTAGCTGGGGCTCTTCACGATCTGTTTCATATCGCAGGGATTGGTCCATCTTCACCGGATCAACGATCTTCCCCGGATTGAAGATATTCTGGGGATCGAAAACTTGTTTTACTTTGCGCAATAGCTGGTAGTTCGACTCGCCTATGAGCATAGGTAAAAATTCTCCCCTTACGATCCCATCTCCGTGTTCGCCTGAAAACGATCCCTTGTACTTCTTCACCAGCTTGGCCACATCGGTAGTGATCTTCCTGAAATAAGAAACTCCTTCACTGGTCTTCAGATTTAAAATAGGTCTTAGATGCAGTTCTCCGGCTCCTGCATGGGCGTAGTAAACAGCTTTTTGGTTGTACGAATCTAACAGGGTATTGAATTCATCTATATAATCCGGAAGATCTTCCAGGGCAACTGCCGTATCTTCAATACAAGCCACCGCTTTGTTATCTCCTACCATATTTCCTAGTAGGCCCAGCCCGGCTTTTCTTAAAGCCATTGCCATTTCGATCTCATCACCTTTTAAGACCGGTCTTACATAACTATTCCCGCTGTTTACCAGGTCACGTATTAGGGCTTCGAGCTTATGGCTTAATTCTTCTTTAGTATTGGCTTTTAGCTCTAATAACAATAAGGCTTTCGGATTCCCTTGTACAAAGAATCGGTAGGGATCGTACATTTTGTTCTTACGGGTACAATCAAGGATGACATCATCCATTAGCTCACAGGTATACAGATCGTGTTTCATAGCCACCAGCACATCTTTCAGGCAATGCGACAGGTCGTTGTATTGCGCAACTACCAACGCGGTTTCCGTTGGGGGTAAAATGTCCAGTTGCAAAGTGATCTCTGTTGTAAATGCTAAAGTTCCTTCACTACCACACAGTAGTTTACAAAGGTTGATCTGTTCTTTATTTTCGGAAAAAACCTCCGAATCCAGCAACGCATCCAACGCATAACCCGTATTTCTCCGATGGATCTGTGGTTTCGGAAATTCATTCCTTATCTCTCGTTTGGTAACTTCCGAAGATAATTCCCCGTGTAAAAGACTGCAGATCTTTCCTTCCATCGAGTTTTCCAGGCTTTTAGTGATAAACGCTTCTTTGGTCATTGGTTGGAAGATACATACCTCACCATTCGAGAGAATGGTCTTCAATTTCAATACTTTATCGCGCGTAACGCCATATTTAATGGAGGTTGTTCCACTACTATTGTTACCTACCATCCCTCCTATCATACACCGGTTAGACGTAGAGGTATTCGGGCCAAAAAATAAACCGTAAGGTTCTAGAAATTCATTTAACTCATCACGTATAACTCCGGGCTGAACCGTAACTGTTCTATTTTCCTCGTTTAGTTCGATGATCTTAGTGAAATAGCGGGAAACATCCACTACTATTCCTTCTCCCACGCATTGGCCTGCGAGCGAGGTACCTGCGGTTCTGGGAATTAACGAGGTATTATTCTTTTTTGCAAAGTTTATCAATTGCCTTATGGCCTCTTCAGATCTAGGATAGGCAACGGCCAGGGGTAGTTTCCGATACACAGAGGCATCTGTTGCATACATGTCTTTATGAAGCTCGTCATAGAAGAGGTCTCCTTCAAATTTGTATTCTAATGCTGCGAGTCTAGCCTCCATAGTGTACTAAGTAAAGGTAGTAAACGCATTTAATTTCAGAAGTAAAAGCTAAGAAAAAGCAATTAAAAAAGTTGTCAAAACGTTAACATATTAGATTCTGCACATTTACTTATTTTGTATCTAAACTTAAAAAAAATCTTATGAAACGATTCTTGCTTACATTAGTTGCATTAATATCTTTTTCATTAACCATGAATGCTCAGGGTATTGCCGATAATGCTATTGGTTTACGTCTTGGGGATAGCGACGGCTTCGGTACCGAAGTCAACTATCAACGGGCGCTTGGTGAAAATAACCGTCTCGAACTAGGTCTTGGATGGCGCAGTAGCAACGATGTTACTGCCATTAAAGTAGCAGCCTTGTACCAATGGGTATGGGTGCTTGATGGTAATTTTAACTGGTATGCCGGCGCAGGTGGTGGTGTTGGACAGATCGATTTCGATGACAATTTTCCCGGCGATCCCGATGCCGAGACTTTCATTTTTGCAGCCGGTGATATAGGGATAGAATACAATTTTGATATTCCGTTGTTGCTTTCGTTGGATTTCAGGCCGGAATTTGGTTTTGGAGATTATAGGGACGACGTCGATTTCGACATTGCCCTGGGTATAAGGTACCAGTTCTAGAGAAGTTTAATTAAAAATATTGCAACCCTCTTTCAGAAATGAAGGAGGGTTTTTTAATGGTATAAATTCAGGGAAAAACCCCTTTTCTAATATGCTGTTAATTAGTAATTTGCATTATTCTTCGTAAAGAAGACAGTACACTCTTATGGCTTCTGAATTACATTGCGTGGCCTATATTACTTTGTTTTGGTTTTGTCGAATCTTAAATAGATGATATGAGAATCTTAAAATTTAGCATTTGTTGCCTACTCATGCTCTCCTTAACTTCATGCTATACCGTGAGGTTCCAGGTTCACAATGGGGTGCCGGAAACTGAGAACAGTAATTCGGAAGATCCTCTGGCCGGACAAATGTTTCGCGAACAAACAATGGTTGTAAATCGGAAGTTGCTTCAAGGAAACGATTTTTTCATGATCAAGGATTGTGAATCCGGATCCTTACATACTGTAGAATACACCAATACCTTTGGTGGGATCTTACTTTATCTAATCACCTTTGGACGGAACAAAGAGGTGAGAATTAGATATGTCTGTACAAAAGAAGGAAGCGACGATTTTTAACATAATTAGCATGGCAACTACAAATACTCAAACTAGGGATCGTTGGAATACCCTTCACAAGAATGGCCCTTTCGATCTGAAACTATTCCACGATACCAAATTGAACAGGAATCTCTCTAAATTCGAGAGTTATAATGCTGCCGCAACCGAGATTAGAAGATTGATCCGATTAGCCGATAATGCCAATGAACGTTTCCGTCCTATGGGTTCCAAATGGTCGCTTTCGAGCATAGCACATTGCAAAGATCGAATGGTGTACACCCCGAGACTGAACTTAAAATTTGCTCTACGCGACTCGGATATTCATGTCAATTCACCATATAAAAGCGAGAATGTATTTCTGTTTCAATGTGGTAATGTTATAAAGGAGATCTCCCTGGCGCTTCAGAAAAAACAAAAATCGTTAAAGACGCACGGAGCGAGTAATGGTCAAACCATAGCCGGCTGTATTTCAACCGGGGTTCATGGGGCGGCTGTTGATGTGGGATCTGTACAGGACTACGTGATTGGGCTCAATATAATTACAGGGACCAAACCAGAAGATGTGATCTACCTGGAGCGAGCTTCCAAACCTGCGCTTCATGATGACTATATAAAAAATTTCAAGTGCAAAATAATTCGAGATGATGACCTATTTAATGCTGCACTCGTAGGATTAGGGTCTATGGGGTTCATTCACGGTGTGGTGATCGAAGCGGAAGATATGTTCCTATTACATCGCTGTGTAAAGAAAATTAAAAAAGAAATAGCACTGAAATTATCAAACACTTTGGACTTCAGCAATTTCGATCCAGAGTTTCCTATTAATCCACTTGACCCCAACCAACCCGATTATAAGGGAGTGCGCCCATATCATTTCAAAGTTTATATTAATCAATACAATGATGAGGCTGAACTGCCCGTAGAGTTGATCTACAAAAGAGACTTCTTCCCTAATTACCAGAGTATCTATGAGGATCCGGTTCCAAATATGGCCCAATTCATTTACACCGACCTGATCTATACTTTGATCAAGTTTGCCGAAAAAGTTCCTGGCTCAATACCAGCACTCATCAATTTGTTGAAAAACAGCATCATGCCTAAAGAGGATAAGCCTGTAATGGGTAAACTCTGGGAAATTTTCTGGGACGCCCAGTATAAGGGAAGAGCATTTGCCTGTTCCTTTGGGGTAGACCATACAAACTCTGAAAAGGCACTTAAGGTGCTCTCGAAAGTGACTATTGATGATGGTCCTATCCCGGGTATCTTCGCTATGCGCTTTGTAAAACAATCGGATGCATTATTGGCATGCACTAAATTTCCGTTTACCTGTATGATAGAGATCGATGGAATTCAATGGAACGAATCGGACGGGCTGATTAGCCTCGAGGAATATTCTGATAGAATGATCAAAGCTTTGAAACAAAACAACATTCCATTTACGATACATTGGGGGAAAAATGCTAAGTGGGACCACCCAGGCCTGGCCAGTCATATGTTCGGAAATGATGCTCACAAGTGGAAGCAGCTCAGGGCTCAATTGCTTTCAACCAGGATGCAAAAAGTATTCTCCAATAAATTCCTCGATGATATCAAATTGTCCTGATGTTCATGTTCTTTTTACTAATTCATATTAGCGATCATGGATCATGAGACCAGGTGCAGGGCGCGCTCATACACTGCTTCGTATTGAGGAACGATCATTTTTGTGTCGAATTTCTTAGACACCTCTTTGGCGTTGGCCTTGAATTGAGCTAATTTTTCATCTGAAGATAAAATACTAATTGCATGATCTGCCATTTCGGCCACATTGCCAATATCACTAAGATATCCGCTTATTCCGTGTTCGTTCACTTCGGGAAGCCCTCCGGTATTCGATGAGATAACCGGCACTCCACAGGCCATTGCTTCAAGTGCTGCCAGACCAAAGCTCTCTTTTTCGGAAGGAAGAAGGAACAGATCCGAAAAACACAGGATCTTATTTACTTCATTACTATTTCCTAAAAAAGCCACTTTGTTTTCTATCCCTTTAGATTCACATAATTCTTCACATGCCTTTTTATCTGGCCCCTCACCTACTATAAGTAGTCGTGATGGTATTTTTTTGTTAATACGGTCGAAGATCTCGATCACATCCGGCACACGCTTAACAGGCCTTAAATTACTTATGTGCGTAATTATTCGTTCATGTGGTTCGGCCATGAGATCACGCTGGCATTCGGTATAGGGGTTTACATGCTTGGCAACATCGATGAAATTAGGAACTACAATGATCTCATTGGTGATGTCGAATAATCTGTTAGTATCGTCTTTTAAACTTTGAGATACCGATGTAACAACATCACTTCGGTTAATGGAGAAAGTAACAGCCGGTTTGTAGTAAGGATGACTTCCAACTAACGTGATATCGGTACCGTGCAAGGTGGTAACCATTGGAATGGAAATACCCTCACATTCAAGCATTTTCTTGGCCATATATCCAGCGTAGGCATGAGGAATTGCATAATGTACATGAAGAAGATCGATCTGATGTTGCTTTACCACATTCACCAACTTACTGGACAAGGCCAGCTCATAGGGCTGAAAATGGAAGAGTGGATAATCCGGCACAGAAACTTCATGATAGTGAATATGATGTGAGATCAACTCTAATCTAACAGGTTGTTTGTACGTAATAAAATGCACTTCATGCCCATGTTCGGTGAGTGCTATTCCTAATTCGGTCGCTACTACGCCACTACCTCCAAAGGTTGGATAACATACAATTGCAATTTTCATCTTATTCCATCAATTTATAGTCTATGGCCTCGTAGATCGCTTCCTGTATCTTACTTCTAAGGTCACTGCTAATTAATTTTCTATTTTCGGCAGAAGGATAGGTTCTGTTCGACAAAAACACATATACGATCTCTTCATCGGGATCTGCCCAGGTAAAGGTACCTGTAAACCCACTATGACCAAAACTGGTCATAGACACACATCCACAGGTTGGACCAACATCCCCTAATTGAGGTTTGTCGAAACCTACGCCTCTCCTTACATCTTTCTCACAATAATAACATGTATTAAAGAGATCCAGGGTTTCGGGATTGAAATATCGTTTTCCGCCGTAAAATCCCTTCCATAGATACATTTGCATGATCTTGGCAACGTCGTTGGCATTGCTGAACAAACCAGCGTGACCACTTACGCCACCCATCATAGCGGCTCCCTGATCGTGCACATAACCATGTACTGTCTGCATACGAAAATAATCGTCTATCTCGGTAGGAACGATATCATTTTTAGAAAATTTCTCAAGCGGATTAAAGGTAGTATAATTAGCCCCAAGAGATTCGTATAGATCTCGCTGGGTGATTTTATCTAAAGAGGCTCCATAAAACTCTTCGAGATATTTCTTCAGAATATAATACGGCAGATCACTGTATTTGTAACTAAGTCGGGATCTCAATTCACTATCCTTTATAGCGTCATAAATGCTATCCTTATAATCACTGCGCATGTACAGATCTTCAGCAACCTTAATATTAAATTCTTTCGAAGCAGCAGAAGCGTAATATTTTTCGGAAGGTCTTTTTGTTACCGAATCGATCGTTTGTGTATAAAAGGGGATCCATGCCCGTAACCGCGCATAGTGCGATAACATATCCTTTAAGTTGATATTCGCCTTGTTTGATCTGGCATATTCGGGCAGCATTTCCGACAGTTTAGTGTCCATATTAATAATATCACGGTCTACCAGGGACATTACTACAGGAAGGGTGGCGAGAATCTTTGTTAGAGACGCCACATCGTAAATGTCATTAGACCGTACCCTGTTCTCTTTATCCTGGGTGTGATAGCCAAAATTCTTGCTGTAAACCACTTTACCTTTTCGTGCCACCAGAATTTGCGCTCCCGGCATCATTCCTCCCCAGAGTCCAATATTTGCCAGCGAATCGATCTTTTTCAATTTATAGCTGTTCATTCCAACACTTTCCGGAGTTCCGTATTGGAGTCGGCGTAAAGATTTCGTCCTGAAATGAGTATGCAATGGAAAATCCTCACCCAGGGATACCGGGAGTTTTCCATTAGCCTCCCTCGCACCAAAAATAAGTTGAGCAGATAATTCCTGGGAAACTTCACTGTTCTGATAAGATAGGATAATCCCCTCAAAATTTGCGGTAGTATTCAAGTCGAGCATTGCATAAGGCCTTGCAAAGACATCGAGTATCACCGTATTTGTGCGTGCGATCTCGTATAGCCAAACCAATTCCTTATCGGTAAATTGGTAGTCTTTCCAGGGGTTGTCGTTAGATTTGTGAAAGCCAACGATCACATAGTTATAGCTCTCTAGTTTACTGAGATAAGATTCGAGATTATTCGCCCTTACCCAATCCACATCGGCATATTTTCTTAATTGTTCCAGGAAGGGTCTTCCATCATCATCCCCAAAGTTTATATAGGCGATCTTTTTTTTCTGAAGGTCTTTTATTGGAAGAATGGCCTTATCGTTCTTAAGGACAGTTAATGCCTGTTCCATTGCGGTTTCGTATAGGGCATCATCGATCACCGAATTCAGGTCATCGTAAATATAATTCGTATTTACAGGTTTGTATTCATTTAATCCAACCAGATATTTAGCGTACAATATCTTTTTTACCGAATGTGCTAGTCGTTCTTCGGTGATCACTCCTTCTCTATAAGCAGCCACCATTAGATCGTGCGCTTTTGGAATGTCTTCGGAAATGAGCAGCACATCATTCCCTGCCAGGAATGCCGCAAGATCGATCTCCCCGGGTTCTTTAAAATTTGAAGCCCCCTTCATGTTGAGAGCATCTGTGAAGATGAGGCCGTTAAATCCCAGTTCATGTTTCAATAAATCGGTAACAATTGTTTCCGAAATAGAACTTGGAAACCCGTCTCTTCTTTCCAATGCAGGTACGTTGAGATGTGCCACCATCACGCTACTCAATCCTTCGTTGATAAGCTTCCTGTAGGGATAAAGTTCTATACTGTCCAGACGTTCTTTTGTAAACTCGATTGTTGGCAAGGTTTTGTGCGAATCGGTATCGGTATCTCCATGGCCGGGAAAGTGTTTGGCATTTGCCAATACACCGGCATCCTGCATCCCTTTCATAAAAGCCAGTGATTTCAGTGTAACATTGTCCTTATCCTCTCCGAAAGAGCGATTCCCAATGATAGGGTTTTTAGGATTGGTGTTGATATCCACTACAGGAGCAAAATTTATATGAACCCCAAGTCTTTTTGAGTGCTCTCCTATCCTGTTCCCTACTCTTTCTACGATCTTATTATCGGTGATCGCACCTAAGGTCATATTCCACGGATAAGCGTATGTAGAATCCAGCCGCATGGCAAGACCCCATTCGGCATCCATTCCTATCATCAGGGGTACTTCGGCTAATTCCTGAAATTCGTTATTGAGCCGTGCCTGTCTTACCGGGCCTCCTTTAGAAAATATAACCCCGCCAATGTAATAGTTAGAGATCAACTCTTTGGTTTTATTGGTGGTTGAAGAAGGATCGCTGGAAAATACCACGGTCATGAAAAGTTGCCCTACTTTTTCCTGAAGCGACATTTTCCCATAGATACTATCCACCCATTTTTTCTGATTTTCGAAATCGTCTTTATCGATGAGCGGATTAATTTGCTGGGCGCAAACAGATAGGAATGAGCATGCAAGAAGTGAGGTTACAAGCAGTTTTTTCATATTTCGAATGTAGCAAAAACTATGCTAAAAAACGACTGTGCCAGCTATCTTTAGCAGGGACTTCCCAGTGTTCTTCATACTCAGCTTTTGTATTCACTAAATTATTGAAAACGACGGTATTAGGGGATACTGAGCGCGACTTGGCCATTTTCTTAAAATCTTCCAATGACTTATGGGCTATATACGGACCGTTGTAAAAGGTAACGTTCATTTTGTCTAGCAGATCCAGTTCGAACTGCTTCTCCAAAGACTGAATAAATCTTACAGATGCGTCTATGCTGCATCCGGAGGCCGAAGCATTTGCCTGGTTGAGGCCTATTACGATAAATCTATTGTATTTTACTTCAAAGCCAGCCTCCAGTTCGGTGCCGTGGGCTGTCCATTGAGTGAGGAATTCTCTGGTTTGCTCTTCTATTTTCTGAACTTCTTCATCGGACAATTTTCTATTCGCCTGATAGACCCAGATGCGCGAATCGTCCGGTAATTTTTTGAAATCTGTAACCATCTCTATAAATCTTCTGCATTAGCAATCATTTCGGCTATATCCATTACAGCTACTTCTGTTTCTTTTTCCTTGGCTTTTATTCCATCGGTAAGCATCGTATTACAAAACGGACACCCTGCCGCGATTACTTCGGGTTGAGTTTCGATCGCTTCTTCGGTTCGTTCAATATTTACGTCCTTATTGCCTTCCTCCGGTTCCTTGAACATTTGTGCTCCCCCCGCACCACAACACAATCCTCTGGATTTACATCGTTTCATTTCTACCAATTCCACTTCCAGTTTTTCCAGTAATTCCCGTGGAGCTTCGTATTCGTTGTTTGCACGCCCCAGGTAACATGGGTCGTGGAAGGTTATTCTCTTCCCTTTAAACTTCCCTCCGGCCACTTTTAATCTGCCTTCGTTTAAGAGAGATTTTAGAAACTGGGTGTGATGCATCACCACGTAATTTCCACCTAGTTCGGGATATTCGTTCTTAAGGGTATTAAAGCAATGAGGGCAGGCGGTCACGATCTTTTTAATTTCGTATCCATTTAAAACCTGTATGTTCATCATGGCCTGCATCTGGAAAAGAAACTCATTTCCTGCACGTTTTGCAGGGTCTCCGGTACAGCTCTCTTCGGTTCCCAAAACAGCGAAATCTACTTTGGCATTATGGAGTAATTTCACAAATGCCTTACTTATCTTTTTTGCGCGATCATCGAAACTGCCGGCACATCCAACCCAAAATAAAACTTCCGGTTGCTTTCCCTGGGCCATATATTCGGCCATTGTAGGTACCTTGATGGATTCGCTCATGCTTTCTTCTTAATCTTTAAAAACCTCGATTTTTACTTTCTTTTCTACCATATCGGTAAACTTACCTTTATAGCGTGTGGCTTTTACCAGGTGATTGTCTACCCAATGGTAATTCCCGCCGCGTGGTTTTCCCATAAGTAGCGAATGATACTTAAATCCGTGTTTGTCCAGCCACTTCTCGGTAACCTCGCGATGTGCTTCGGTTCGGGAAGTGAAAAAACAAATAAGATGGCCTTCGTCATACCATTTATTGCAGGTATGAAGGGCATCCGGAAAGGGTTCGCATGTTGCCATACGCTCCGGCTGCTCATTAGGCACATCCTCGGTTATTGTACCATCGATGTCTATAAGATAGTTCTTTACGCCTTTAGGCAATACAGGGCTTACCTGTTCACCTTTTTCAACTTTATCGTGTAATAATTTTTCTGCTTCTTCTCTTTTCATTTACGACTCATTTTTCCAGTTCAATCGATCCATTTGATTATACGGCCATGGGGCTCCGTTATTCTCTATATTCGTCATTGCGATGTTCAATTCGTTTGGTGCTGCAGATTGTTCCATAACCAGATATTGGCGTATATCCATAATTATGGATAGTGGATCAATACTTACCGGGCAGGCTTCAACACAGGCATTGCAAGTTGTGCAGGCCCATATTTCCTCACGAGTGATATAGTCGTCGAGGAGTTGTTTACCATCATCTTTAAATTCGCCATTCTTATCAATATTTTTTCCAACCTCTTCCAGACGATCCCGGGTGTCCATCATAATCTTCCGAGGTGATAGTTTCTTTCCTGTCTGGTTAGCCGGACATTCACTAGTGCATCTACCACATTCGGTGCAGGTATACGCATTCAGGAGCTGGATCCGACTAAGATCTGTGACATCACTTGCGCCAAATTTTGCCGGTACTTCAGCACCTTCAGCCGGAGCTGCAAATGGATCGGCGTTTGGATCCATCATCAATTTCACCTCCTTTGTTACAGATTCCAGATTATTGAATTTTCCCTTCGGAACCACTTTTCCGAAGAAAACATTGGGAAAAGCCAGAATTATATGGAGATGCTTACTAAAGTAAAGATAATTCAGAAAGATCAAAATCCCGATAATGTGTAACCACCACGCGGTTCTTTCCACAATAATGAGACTTTGTTCAGACATATCACTAAAAACAGGAAGTAAATAACTACTAACCGGGAACATACCAGCTTGGGTATAATGTGCTGAGCCTAATTGCTGCAGCTGATGATCGGCAGCATTCATGGTAAGGAAAAGTGTCATTAACACTACTTCGAAATAAAGGATATAATTGGCATCGTTCTTAGGCCATCCCTTCATTTCGGGATTCATGAACCTTCTTAACCGCTGTATATTACGCCTGATCCAGAATACGACCACGGCAACAATAACAAGCAATGCCAGGATCTCGAACGATGCTATCAGCAAGTCGTACACCGGTCCTAACGAGGCAAAAACTCGATGGGTCCCAAATAAGCCGTCGATAATTATCTCCAGAACTTCCAGATTGATTATCACAAAGCCTACGTAAACAATTATGTGCATGATCCCTGCGACGGGTCGTACCACCATTTTAGATTGCCCTAGCGCAATTCGAACCACATTTCCCCAACGCTCTTTCTTATCCCCTAACTCTTCGATTTCTCGACCTAATTTGATATTCCGAATAAGCTTACGGATATTGTAGGTAAAGTAGCCTATACCCACAGCAAGCGCAACCAGAAATATTATATTCGGGAGATATTTCATATTTTAATTAACGGTATCTTTAGGTGGTTCGTAGGGTTTTGGGCGCTTTCCGAAGATTGAGAAATGAACGTAGCGCTTCGGATTTAACCTCATATCCTCTAATAGTTTTTCAATTTGAAGTGAGGCACCAGCCAAATTATCGTATAATTCGTCGTCTTTCAACAACTTTCCAATGGTGCCATCGCCACTCTCTATCTGTGCTGCAATGTTATTAAATCTTTCTAGAGTACCTTCCAGTTCCTGTACCATCTTCCCTACTTCGATCTCCGCAAGAGAATCGGACAGTCTTGCGAAATTTTCGGTCGTCTTATCCAGATTTGCTATGGTGTTGCCAAGCTTTTCCTTATTGTCACCTAAAAGTTGATTCATTGATCTCGAGGCACCCCTGAATTCGGTAACAGTAGCACTGAGATTGGAGATCGTACGTCTTAGGTTTTCCTTGCTGTCATCGTCCAGGACTTCATTTACACTAATTAATAATGTATCCAAACTGGTGAGCGTACTTTGGATCTTTGCTTCCAATGGCGCCAGTTTACCGGTTACCTGATCTAAAATCCCTTGTTGAATAATACCATTTAGGGTATCCCCTTTTTGAGCGATGTCGTTGGGATCGTAATCAGGGAGGATTCCCAGGTTATTTCCACCAATAAAACCACTGCTATATATTTGAACTATACTTTTACGAGAGAATTTAAAATCTTTTTCCACCGAAAAGGTTACTACCAGGTCTCCACTCCCATTGGCAAAGTCGATATTCTGAACCTTTCCTACCTGATAACCATTGATAGTAACGGGAGCGCCAACAGCAAGGCCTTCCACATTATTGTATTTTACATGATAAACTCGTTGATTATCCAGGAGATTCGTGCCTTTGAGATAGCTGTAACCGAATATGAAAAGTAGGATCACTACTATAGCGAAAATACCGGTTTTTAGTTCTCTGGATAGTTTCAAGGGCTGGTTTTTTAGTGCTGAAACAAATTTAGAAATAAATCTAGAATAACGGGTTTAATTGTCCTGTGATTTTAGTACTTCCGATAGTTTTAGCTTTTTTCCATCCTTAAAGGCTACAATATAACAGGTAGGATATCCATTATCCTTCGCATAAGTCTGCATTAAACGGATTTTGTTATAATCTGATGTTTTTCCGTAATAATACTTGTAAAGCCCATCTTCAAGGTGCCTGTTTATATCCTTCAGGCCGTTAAAATTATAGGCGAAAGTTTCTATTTTTTTGCTACTCGCCAATAACTGAACCTTGAACACCACACCATCGTAAATATCCTCTTCGGCCTCCGAGATCGCTTTATCGATCTCTTCTTGCGTGATTACGGGGTTCTTACTGTCACTTGTGGCTAACATCAGGTTTTTACGGTAAGTGATTATACCTTTAGCTATTTCACGAGCCATTTCTTTCTGCCCCTTTTTAGAATTGAGATAAGCGCCTTCCTTCTTATTGGTAAGGAAACCGGTTTCAATGAGCACACTTGGCATATAACTCTGGTGAAGTACAATGAAACCTGCTTGTTTCACACTTCGGTCCTTTCTTTTCAGGTTGCTCGCAAAATTATTCTGTACCAGGCCGGCCAGCATAATGCTCTGGTCCAGATATTCTTCCTGAAGTAAGGTTAGGCCTATAAAGGACTCCGGACTGTTGGGGTCGTAACCGGCATATTTTTCTTCGTAATTCTCTTCCAGGAAGATTACTTCATTTTCTTTTTTCGCAACTTCAAGATTTCGTTTGTTCGCATGTAAACCCAATACAAAGGTTTCGGTACCGTAAGCATCAGAATTGTGTGCATTGCAATGAACAGACACAAATAAGTCTGCATCTGCCCGATTAGCGATGGCGCCTCTTTCCCACAGATCGACAAATTTATCCGAATCACGGGTGTAAATCACTTTTATCCCTGGTTCTTTCTCGAGTATCTTTCCTACCTCCAGGATGATATCCAATGCGATATCCTTTTCTTTATATCCATTTCCGGTATTTCCGCTGTCATGCCCCCCATGTCCTGCATCCAGGACTACCACAAAGGGCTTTATGGTATCATTGTTGTGCCCCGTAAACGAAAAGAAAGTGATGGATCCTATGGTAAGTACGAAAAAAAGTAAAATCTTCGTTCTCATATTGTTAATAACGTGTGTTGAAACTTGATATTTTAATTTACTAAATTTAAAAACCCCTCATAAAAAATATGCTTAATTTTGAGGTTTCAAAAACTAAGCCAAAAGGGCATAGCGTATTTTGCGTATCACAAAGAAAAATTAAATTCGGTTATGCAAACTTCCTTTGTTGAAAATTTAATTTTAAACTTTTGAACAATTATTCAAAATCTTACAAAGGAATACTCTCAAACAGGAGCAGCTTGAAGCTACCCAAAATATATACTTTTCTACTCTTTTTCTTTTCCTTCGGAATCTTTTGCGGGAAGGCTCAGGATATTCCGCCTAAGAATGATGTGGTCATCGAATCGACGAACAATGCCGATACCACGACGGTGAACATCGAGGTGCCTGTCCAACCCATCAACGAAGTCTTTGCCGACACGGTCAAGACAGATACCATTAAGCCCGAAAAGGAATTGCTGGAGGATGTGGTAGATTACTACGGTGAAGACTATGTGTACATAGACCGAAAGAACAACAAGGTATATATGTACAACAAAGCCTTTATCATCTACGGAGACATGAGGATAGACGCCGGCCTTATAATCCTGGACCTGAATAAGAACGAGATCTCTGCAAAGGGGATCGATAGCGCCGGTGTCTACTCGCAACGCCCTGTTTTTGTACAGGCTTCCAATACCGCAGAACCAGACTCACTTCGCTTCAATACAGACACCAAAAAAGCGATCGTATACAATACCCGAACCGAACAGAACGGTATACAGACAATCGCAGAAGTGACCAAAAAAGAGAATGATTCGGTTTATTTTCTTCGGAATGTAAAGTTTACAACTTCCAAGAATGTTGAAGATCCCGAATACTACTTCTATACCAGAAAGGCTAAATTCGTACCAAAGAAAAAGGTGGTGACAGGGCTCACCAATATGTATATCGCCGATGTACCAACACCGATCGGTCTCCCTTTTGCTTTTTTCCCACTAACAGAGGATCGCACTTCCGGGTTTATACTACCTACTATTGGTGATAACAACAATCGTGGCTTTTTCTTTCAGAATGGCGGCTATTATTTCGCGATAAACGATTATCTCGATCTAACGGTGCTGGGTGACTATTACACCAATGGTAGTTATGGACTTCGAGGCGAATCCTCCTACTCCCTCCGATATAAATTCAGCGGGAATGTAAGCGTACGGTACGAAAACCTCATTAATAGTGAGAGAGGCTTTCCGGATTTCAGTCAGAGTTCGGTATATAACATCCGCTGGACGCATACCCAGGATGCTAAGGCAAATCCAACCTCACGTTTTTCAGCATCGGTAAATTTAGGGAGTAGTCGATATTTCAGGCAGTCTATCAATCAAACCAATAATGCCAGTGCGTTGGTGAATACCTTAAGTTCGTCTGTTTCCTATTCTAAAACATTTAGTGGCGAACCCCAGGTAAATCTAACAGTAGCCGGGACACATCAGCAAAATACCAATACAGACGAGGTTAATTTGTCCCTACCAAATGTGAACGCCAACGTATCCCGTATTTTTCCGTTCGCACCTAAGACGGGTGTAAAAAAGGGGATCATTCAGAATATAAATTTCCAATACGACATGTCTGCCGAAAACCGGATCTCCACAGTAGATTCGCTATTCTTTAAAAGTGAGATGTTCGATGGTGCGCAGATTGGTGCAAGGCATTCTATTCCTGTGAGTACGAATTTTAAGATCTTCGATTATCTCAGCGCCTCCATGAGTACCGGAATACAGGAAACCTGGACATTACAAACCACCCGTGAATATTACGACCAATCTGCAGAAGAAGGCGCCGGTGCGGTAGTAAGGGATACCTTGCAGGGATTTGACCGCTACCTTACTTATAACTTCTCTACTAGTCTGGGAACAACCTTATACGGGATGTACGATTTTGAAGACGAGGGAGAAGACAAAAAGATTAAAGCGATCCGGCATGTTATGCGGCCGTCTATTTCTTATAACATAAATCCTGGTTTCGATCAATATTACGAGGATTATACCATCCCCTCTGCAGACCCCGATGTGAACGATGAAGTAGTTGCTTATTCACGGTTTCAGAATACCTTATATGGCGCTCCGGGAAGAACGTTCTCCAGCTCCATCGGGTTTTCTCTCAGTAATACGCTTGAAGCAAAGGTTAGGGATAAGGATACAACCGCCACAGAGCCGCGCAAGATCGTGTTGCTAAACAACCTCAATTTCAGTACGGCATACAATCTATCGGGAGATTCTCTACCCATTAGTCCGGTTCGATTTACAGGAAGTATCCCTATAATAAAGAAGCTCGATTTCAACTTCAATGGAAGTCTGGATCCTTATGCTCTTAGCAACAATAATACAAGGATAGACGAATTTAACATCAATAACGGCGGTAGTTTGTTCAGGCTTACCAACGCTAATATCAGCTTTAATTACTCCTTTTCCAGCAAGGATTTTGAAAGTGACAAGAAAGATGATGATATCCTGGATGACGAAACTTTTAGAAACGGTGGCCGGCCGGACGATCTGTTCGGGGATGCTACCAGTTTGAACGACAGGTCTGCGGCGATAACCAAGGACGAAGAAACAGACCGCGAGAAGAATATAGACTGGTATAATTTCTCGGTACCCTGGGATCTTCGTGTGGCTTACACGATGACTTATGCCAATAACCAGCGGCAAAACGAGATTAGCTCACAATCTATAATGTTTAGTTCTAACCTCGAATTATCGCCGCGCTGGCGAGTGGGAATTTCATCAGGTTATGATTTTAAGAACAAAGGGGTGACACTTACTCAATTGCGTTTTGTGCGAGATCTTGAAAGTTGGGAGCTCAGGTTTAACTGGACGCCCATCGGTAGTATCAATACCAACTGGTATTTCTTTATTGGTATACGTTCAAGTGTACTTAGCGATATTAAATACGACAAACGCCGAGAGCCGGACAGAAGTTTATAGTCCCACAATGAATTTCGGAAAAGGATTCACAATTCTAAAAAATTCAGAAAAAATTCAGAAAAATGAAACAGATCATACATACTACAAAAGCCCCGGCACCAATTGGGCCTTATAACCAGGCTGTGTTAAAGGGTGATATGCTTTTTACCTCGGGGCAGATTGCCATAAACCCTGCTACCGGTAAGTTATTCTCCGGCACCATCTCTGAAGAGACCGAACTGGTGATGGAAAATCTAAAAGCTGTGTTGGAAGCAGCGAATATGACTTTCGAAAATGTGTTAAAAACCTCCATTTTTATAAGTGATATGAAAAATTTTGCTGAAATAAATACAGTATACGCCACCTATTTCAAAGAAGAAACAGCGCCTGCAAGGGAAACTGTGGAAGTAGCTAATCTTCCGAAGTATGTAAATGTGGAGATATCGATGATCGCCTCTCGTTAATTTTCCTTCTCCTTTATGGCAGTCTGATTGAAATCCACAGGAATTGTATCGTCATCCGGCACTACTGGAATCTCGTTTTCCGATTCGAGGGTAAGTTTTCTATTGAACAATTTATTTACCAGCTCACGGAAGGTATCGAAATCCACAGAATAAGAAAGTCCTGCACCTTGCTCGAAGATCTGGTCCTCCCCTATGAATTGAATATCTGCCTGCCTGTTGAAAAAGTTTATACGCAATGAGCCGTCTTCATTCACCAGCCACTGTACCTCAATATCACCGGCCACTGCAGATTCGTTCACACCACCTACCGGTACTCCTACCTTTCCATTAATAAGAATACGTTCATTTATTTGGGTAGATAGTGTGATCCCAACCTGGTCACTAATGTATTGATTAGGCGAGTTTTGCCCTGGAGTATAATCCAAACCTACCGCAAATTTTCCGTCCTGATCTGCAAAGATATCGTTTACTATTCCTGCCACACTTTCGGCCAGTGTTCCTGAAAAGGCTCCGCTTCCCTGTAAGTTATCACCCACGAACGAATTTGAAGCGAGTAAGAACAAGGCCTGTTTTTCCCGTTGTTCTTTATTCTGAAGTTTATAATCCAATTCACTTCTAACAATTGAAGAAGCTCTTGGGAATCCTATCTCGAAATTAATATCGGGTTGGATGAGTTCGCCCGACAGGTTAATAAGTACTTCCACCGGGATCTTGCTATTCACCGATGGGTTGTCGAGTAAAATTGACGGATTAGCATTTGTGGTATATTTGGCGGTTAGGTCGAGATTGGCACGTTCGGGACTGCCATCCCAGGTTATATTTCCACCAGGTTCTACTGTAAATGTCTTCTGAACCAATCCTCCATATCTGAAATCGTAGGTTCCTTCGATTACGAGGAAATCTCCCCACATCCTGAATTTTCCAAGGGTATTGATCTCCAGGAGAAGAATTCCGGCTCCTCTCCCCTTAAGCCTCGAATTATTTACCTGATCTACCACTACTTCAACTTCGGCATTTTCGTTTATATCCAGTTCGAAGTTGAGTGAAAGTCCTTTTACATCTTCAGAAACAAAGGTCTCCCCACTAATTCGGGCAGCTTTTTCTTCTGGTGAAAGGAACTTTATAAAGGAATTATCCCCAATGGATTCTGTATCGCTTAAAGGTATTTTAAATGTGGTTCCCTCTTCGGTAGTAGCCACCACGTCTATAACCAGTTCCTCTGCCGGTCCTTTTATGTCTGCTGTACCACTAATAAATGCTGTTCCGTAATACAAGGCATCTTCATCGGGTGGAGTATCCAGTACCAGCAATCTGTCTGTTTCTATATTGAGGTTGAGTGCCCAGTCCCCGAAATTTCTGTGTGTCGCATTACCTACTAACGTTCCAGTGGTGTTATATTTAGTATCGGTAATGGTCGTTCTACCTATATCGAATTTATTCTTAGTAACTATAACCTGCGTATTTTCCGATAGGTTGAAATCGGTATTGAGGTACGGGATCTTAAGGCCACTTTCTACAAGTAGGAGCCTTCCCAGGATATCGGGCGATTTATAATTACCCACTACCTTGGCGCTGCCGCTTATAAAACCTCGAATATCGGTGATCACGTCGCCGCCAAAAGGACTAAACGCGTGCATATTAAAACGATCGAGGTCTACATTCAATGAGATCTGAGGATTCTCTGTTGCAACATCTATCGTTCCAACAGCCGATATAGATTTCACATTATTATTTATTAGCGTGGTATTGATCGAATAACGTGTAAGATCTTTATTTCCGCTAATATCCAGACTTAGATCCCCAAATTCGACGTCGTTTATCTCCACATCGTCTATGGTTACTGTAGAGTTTGGATAATAGGCACCTCCTTTCTGAAGAAAATTAAGTCTCCCGTTCACCACGCCTTGTAGGTCCAGGCTATCGATATCCGGAACAATATTTCCGAAGTTAACATTCTTAAACTGAAGCTGTAAATTCTTGTAGGTTGTATCCCTCACAGAACCGGCGAATCGAATAAATTCGTCGTTGTGATTTAAAACCAGCGAGTCTATTTTAATGAACTTAAAATTATCATCGAAAGTGATCTTATTCAAGTTGTTATTATCCTTGTTTACAAACCAGACATTATCCTTATATGTGATGTCCGATTTCTTAACACCCACTACAGATTTCCCTTCGGGGTTTATGGTATGATAAAGAGAAAAATTGAAGAGGTCTTTTTTCTTTTTTCCTCCTTTAAAGCGAGATCTTATATAAAGGGTATCCAGTAAAGTCTTATTGATCACATTTATATCTGAAACTTTGTATTTGCCTGTGTCTACAGAATCGATCGAAATAAAGGTGTTGAAAAGCGGGTTATCATTATCAACCTGTATATTTACTTTCCCCAGGTAGTTGTCGAACACCAGGATCTCAGGCGAACGAAAATCCAACTTGAACTCAGATTCGTTCGAGGCAACAGATCCTCTCACTCTTGTATTTTCCCCAAATTTCAATTGAGGAACGAAAACCTCAACCAGCTTATTATAAACCTCGAATTCGTAATCGATGTACTGATTAACGGTAACTTCATTTGGTATGTAGTTAGCATAGATACTACCAACCCCGTTCCTGAAGAGATCAGGTACATCTTCAATTAAAAACTCCCCTTTTATCATTCCCGTAATAATATCAGGCGATTTAATATCTATGGTTCTCACCGGGCCATTGAATGAGGAAGTGATAAGGAAATCATCGAAGAAGAAATCGTCGTCTTCATTTTGATAGAAGGTTTGTACAAACTCAATAGTTCCTTCGGCATCGTTTACGGTGGTTCCGTCCATATCCATGATGATCCTTCCGGCAAATACCGAAACACTATCCCGTTTAAAAAGATTTAATTTGTTGAGTTCTGCATATTCCACATCGGCTTCGAAATCATATTGATTGAATTCCTTAGAAACATCTATAAGCCCTTTAAACTCCATTTTTAGATTAGGATCGTTTATGATAAGGTCTCCGTCGAAGATCGGGTTCTTTAGGTTTCCGGCCACCTTGATATCCTTATAGGTGTAGTTTTCAAAATTGAAGGATGAAATGCTTCCGTTTAGATGAGTGTCTACAGTTTCCTGGGTAAAGCCGCGACCATCAAATAACAGGTTTGCTGTTACATTTCCTATCGATTGAGTACCCACCAATTTTCCAAGATTGAATTTCGTGAGTTTCGCTCTTCCCTTGTAGTAGGCGTTTTCTATATCGGTTGTATTTCCCATCTCGAAAGCTGTTTCCAGGCTTCCTATCCTACTGTTTAATTTACTATCTGTTTTTAATTCACTACTGGTAATAATTGTATTTCCTGCAAAAGTAAAACTACCTAAAGGTTTTAATTCAGTGGGCAGTACTTCTCCTAAAACGCGTGGCATTAAACGGCGCAGGTCGTAATAGTCTGAATTGATCAGGTGATCATTTAGGGTGATGGTAAAAAGCCCGTCTTCATTAAAAAGGTTTTTAAAGTAAAAATTCCCTCTAATACGAGAATTAGAGGTACTTAGATCGGTGTTTGTAAGTTTAAAATCATTCAAAATGCCCTCCAGGCTACCACTAAAATTGATAATTTGACTCGGTCCAAATTCATTATAAAATGTGTTCAGATCGTTTGTGGCAATAGTAGAATTATCCAATTGAGCTGTTATCACCACATTATTCTTAAAATCGGCCATCCCATTTTTAGAATAATCCAATTCCACATTTCCTTTCAGCAACGATTGACCGGTATCTAGAGTGAGGTCCAGGAATCGCATTTCTTCAGGGGAATATGAGAAGTCTGCCGATAGATTTTCTATCATAAGTCCGAAATCACTTAACATGGACAATGAGAGAATATCT
Organism: Pukyongia salina; assembly: GCF_002966125.1. Lineage (GTDB taxonomy): Bacteria > Bacteroidota > Bacteroidia > Flavobacteriales > Flavobacteriaceae > Pukyongia > Pukyongia salina. Next base: position 2,745,601 of record NZ_CP027062.1, on the reverse strand, counting down.
GCGTCTATGTCCGGGCCGTTGATCTCAAAATCTTTGGCTTTCAGATTAATTTTTTGCAGTTTAATAATTTCAGGGACATCCAGGTTCTCATCGGATATCTTGATGTCGCTGTTTACCATCATTACATCGTTCCCCAACAAAAAGAAAGGTTCCTCACTAGGAGGGCCCGTGTTGAATTTTTCAGTAAAAATATACAGGTTATCATCAGTTTCACCCAGGTACGTCTTTACATATAACTTTGAATTAATAAGTGCTACTTCACCAAATTCAAGTTTTCCTTTTAAAATATTAGGAAGGCTTAGAATGTTGGTTTGCAATTGCTTTGCATAAATGAGCGTATCTTTATGGTGATCGGCGATATATACCTCGCGTATATCTACCTCGCCCTTCCAGTTAAGACCAAGGCGTTGTATAGTGATATCAGTTCCATAGGTTTCATTGAGATTCTCCGTTACCTTTTTAGCGATCCTGGTCTGAACAGCCGGAATGGATAGAATGATCACAATAAGCAACAGCAGCAATACTATGATTGCAAAGGTGCGAAGTATTATTTTCCGGAGTTTTTTGATACGCTTTTAAAGTTTTAATTTTACTCCCAATAAACGTGCCTTATTTTGGAAGACAAAAACATTTATATTCTTGGCATAGAATCGTCCTGCGATGACACTGCTGCTGCTGTTATTAACAACGGCGTGGTTTTATCTAATGTTGTGGCAACACAGAAAATTCACGAGGCCTACGGAGGAGTTGTCCCCGAACTTGCCTCACGTGCCCATCAGCAAAATATTGTCCCGGTCGTTCATGAGGCACTGCGCAAAGCAAATATCGATAAAAAAGACGTAAGCGCCATAGCTTTTACACAGGGTCCCGGACTAATGGGATCACTGTTGGTTGGAGCCTCATTTTCCAAGTCGTTTGCCCTGGGTCTGAATATTCCCTTAATAGGTGTAAACCACATGCAGGCGCACATTTTGGCGCATTTTATTAAAACAGAAGAACAGGCCGCACCCAATTTCCCTTTTCTGGCGTTAACCATTAGCGGTGGTCATACTCAATTAGTAAAAGTGACAGACTATTTTGAGATGGAGATCATAGGCGAAACATTAGACGATGCCGTAGGTGAGGCTTTCGATAAATCTGCTAAGATCCTTGGCCTGCCATATCCCGGCGGGCCTCTAATAGACAAATACGCTCAACTAGGTGATCCGGATCGCTTTCCATTTCCTAAACCCAAGGTAGGCCCCCTGGAATTCAGTTTTAGTGGATTGAAAACTTCAGTTTTATATTTTATCGAAAGGGAAACCGGTGCTGATCCAGAGTTTATAGAAAAGAACCGTAATGATATTTGTGCAAGCATACAGGCCACTATCGTGGACTATCTAATGGACAAATTAAAAAATGCAGTAAAGAAAACAGGAATTAAAGAGATTGCCATAGGTGGAGGAGTCTCGGCTAACAGTGGGATACGAAAAGCTTTAAATGATGCCGAAAAGTCTTATGGATGGAAGACCTATATCCCTAAATTTGAATATTGTACCGATAATGCGGCTATGATCGCTATGGTAGGTGAATTGAAATACAAGCAGCAAATGTTCTCTTCACCGGATATAGTATCTCAGGCGCGAATGAAATTTTAATGGACGAAACTAGTAGAAATATAGTGCAGCGGATACGGGTAAGTTTAAACCCCTGGAGTGACCATATCACCGAAAAAAAGATGTTTGGCGGCTCTTGCTTTTTATATAAAGGCAAGATGTGCGTGGGAGAAACCAAACAGCGATTAATGGTCCGTGTGCTTTCTGAACACATGGAAAAGGTGTTAAAGATGCAGCATGTAACGCCCATGGATTTTACGGGAAAGCCAATAAAGGAATTTATTTTTGTTTCTGAAAAAGGTTTCGACACGGAAGAAAAACTGCAATATTGGACAGAGTATGGAATCGCACATGCTAAATCGAAAACCGAATCCTGATGCAGTTATTTTATAATGCAAACCTTTCCGATACATCCACATCGATCATTTTCGATAAGGATGAAAGTAGGCATATTTTCAAAGTATTACGATTTAATGCCGGTGATAGATTAAATGTAACCAATGGACAAGGTTTAATGGTTGAAGCGGCACTAACCATAGTTGACGTAAAAAAGGCAGTTGCCGAAATTATTTCTACTGAAAAGATAGCCCCACTACCCTATCATTTGCATCTCGCCGTGGCCCCAACCAAATTAAACGACCGTTACGAATGGTTTTTAGAGAAAGCGACAGAAATAGGTGTAAGTGAGATAACACCGATCATTTGCGATCACAGTGAGCGAAAAGTGATCAAAGCAGACCGTTACGAGCGGATTCTTCAAAGTGCGATGAAACAATCCCTGAAGGCCTGGCTGCCTATTCTTAATCCTGCTATCACCCTTCGCGAGTTCTTGGCTATTAGACCCAAGGAAGGAATTAAATGTATAGCTCATTGTGAAAATTCGGAAAAAAGATCATTAAAGGATGTTGTCGTACCCCATGAGCCTGTAACGATTTTAATAGGTCCGGAAGGCGATTTCTCATCAAACGAAATAGAACAGGCAATAGAACATGGATTCACCGAAATACATCTTGGGACCACTAGGTTAAGAACCGAAACTGCAGCTCTGGTTGCATGTCATAGTGTTGCATTCATGAATCAAACCACCACCTGAACCTGCTAGATGTAATATCTATGTCTTGAGATAGAAATTTCACCAATTCACTTTCGATTCTATTTTAAATTAATGTACTTTTAGGCTTCTATTCGCTTGTATTACCTCCCCTTCACTAAACCTAACATCTTAGCTATGAATGCAAAAGCAACTAAACCTGTAAAGGGTGACTTGAGCGTACCACCTGATTCCGAAGAAAATTCAGACAAAATCCTCGAAAAATCACCTGTTAATACCAAAACTGAATGGGAGCGGTTTATGGGAACCGTTTTTGGACGAATGTTCAAGAAAATTTAAGACTGTATTATTATTTGTGAGGATTGAAAACTGTAAATTTGATGAATGCGGTTTAAATTAATATTCATTCTCATTATAATTGGTGTTAGCCAGTTAAACGCTCAGCAGATAGCTGTGTTAAAGTATGGAGGCGGGGGCGACTGGTATAGTAATCCTACTGCCCTACCTAACCTGGCAAAGTTCTGTAATGAGCAGATCGATACTGCCATAAGTATGAGCACAGAGACTGTGGCACCTGGCAGTATAGATATCTTCAATTTTCCCTTCGTGCACATGACAGGCCATGGCAACGTATTTTTCACAAATGAAGAAGCTCTTAATTTGCGGAACTATTTATTGAGTGGAGGCTTTTTACACATTGATGATAATTACGGGATGGATGAGTATTTGAGAAAGGAACTGGTGAAAATATTTCCTGATAAAGAATTAAAGGAATTGCCGGGGGATCATCCAATCTTCGCCTACAACTATAAGTTTCCTGAAGGTTTACCCAAAATCCATGAACATGATAGTGGCAGACCACAAGCTTTTGGTATCACTCATGAAGGAAGATTGATCCTGCTTTATACCTTCGAAAGTGACTTGGGGGATGGTTGGGAAAACCCGGAAATTCATAACGACCCTGAGGAAGTAAGACTGAAAGCCCTGCGTATGGGAGCGAATATTGTGAAATATGCTTTCGAAAATTAATCTGTTTTGCAACTCACTCATTCATCCACTCCATTTATAAAGCGCGAATTTCCAATCGTATTGATCTGTGACGGGGTTAAAGGTCCTGCGAATATTGGATCACTTTTTCGGATTGCAGAAGCATTTGGGGTAAGAGAGATTATTTTTGGAAATTCAGAAATTGAATTCGATTCGGGACGGTTAAAAAAGACTGCTCGAGATACACATAGAAAAGTAAATCATTCACAGAGTCACGATCTCAACGAGACTATTAATAACCTGAGAGGAAAAGGATTTATTATTGCGGCCCTGGAGATAACTAATAACAGTAAACCACTGCATGATCTTCAATGGAATGGCACCGATAAACTTGCGATAGTCCTTGGAAATGAAGCTCATGGTGTTTCGGAACCCATTTTAAAGCTAACAGATAAATCCTATCATATCGAACTCTTTGGTGAGAACAGTAGCATTAATGTTGCCCAGGCCGCCGCTGTTGCACTATATCATCTTACGGCTTCGAAATAGTATCTTTGCAACTTAAATCGAAAGCCTTGAATAGCGCAATTTTAGATCCTGAAGTGCAGAATTTTATTAGAAATTTTGATGGCGACACCACTCGGTTGGCTTTTTCGGGGAGCCCTTTCAATAACATTTCTGTACAGGAATTACTCGAACAGATCACAGGATATAGAACGGCAAAAATCAAATTTCCAGTTTGGGCAGAAAATGAAGGAATTTATTATCCTCCCAAAATGAACATGGAACAGACCTCTTCAGCAATTACAGCAAATTACAAAGCAAAATTATTTGGAGGGAAAAGCATGGCCGATATCACCGCCGGATTTGGTGTAGATACTTTTTACTTTTCAAAAAGTTTCAACACAGTGGATCATTTTGAGATAAACGAAAATCTTTCAGAGATTGTGCAGCACAATTTTAAGGTCCTGGGAAGTAATAACATCAGTTTTTATACTAAAGAGGGGGTACAAGCTGTAGCTAATAAAAAATACGACCTAATTTATGTAGATCCCTCACGGAGAGATCAAGATAAAAAGAAAGTCTTCTTATTGGAAGATTGCCTTCCCAATATTCCGCTACACCTCGATAGTTTACTGAAAAGTACAAATAGGATATTGGTAAAGACCTCCCCTATGCTTGATATATCAATCGGCATAAAAGCAATGAGATTCGTGAGTGAGATCCATGTTGTTGCGGTGGAAAATGAAGTAAAGGAATTAGTATGGGTGGTGGAACCACCAGGCCAATCCTCCCCCAGGATATTAACCGTAAATTTTATAGGATCGGAAGTTCAGCGGTTCAGTTTTCATTATGGCGATTCAGACTCTGGAACATATGGTGATGTGAGAAGTTATCTGTATGAACCGAATGCCGCTATAATGAAAAGTGGTGGGTTTTCGGTTATATCGGAGAATTTTGATATTGAAAAGTTACATAAGCATACGCATTTATTTAGTTCCGATGAGTTGATAGAGTTTCCGGGTAGGCAATTTAAAGTTATGGAGAGGATTCCGTATACTAAAAAACACATGCGTGCTGGCATTACTTTTGATAAAGCCAATGTCGCGGTTCGAAATTTTCCGGAAAGTGTTTCAGAATTAAAAAAAAGATGGAAAATAAAAGACGGTGGAGAGCGATACGTATTTTTCACCACGGTTCAAAATGACAAAAAAATGATGTTAATTTGCGAAAAAATTCACTTATGAAGAATCTATGCACTATCCTTCTTGCTCTTAGCTTTACTACGTTGAGTTTTGCTCAGGATAAATGTTCATATAAGATCAATGTCGATACCGAAGAAGAAAATTTTAAGCTAACTACCGAACAATTGGTGGAATACGAGTTGTCGAGAACACAGAGTGTTTTTATTTATTTTTCGTTGATGAGGGAAGGCGATCTATCCAGTCTTGTAATGCAGATATCTCTTAATGCATTGGAAATGCCTCCTATCATGTGCTTCGATAAGAGAAGTAGGATAACGTTCTTACTTGAAGATGGTAGTTATGTTTCCTTACCATATTTAGATGAAGTTAATTGTGGAAGGCAAACAGATCATGAAAACCAATTAGATAACAGCACTTCGGAAGCTGCATTTTTCATGAATGAAGAAAGTATGGCTAAATTAATGGGATCGGCGCTGAAGTCGATGCGAATTACCAGTATGAATACCAATTTCGATATCGAATTTAAGCGGGTTTTAAGTAACCCGGCTATTGAAGTTCCAATTTATCCACAGGAATATTTTATAAACAACCTGGGTTGCATCGAATAATACAGTACTAAAAATTAATTTTTTGTTTGCGAGAAAGTAATTGAAAAGTTACATTTGCACCCGCCTGTATACGGAAGATTAATTCCATTAAAAAGCCGATAAATCAGGTAAAGTTCTTTAAATATTGGAGAGGTGCCAGAGTGGTAATGGAGCAGATTGCTAATCTGTCAACGGGCAACCGTTGCCCGGGTTCGAATCCCGGTCTCTCCGCAATAGCCCTTCAAAACAATTGTAGCGAAGGGTTTTTAGTTTCACACTAGATCTTAATTCATAGATCGTAAAGCGTGGGTGAAACGATTTATTGATAACCAATTCGGGGTGTAGCGTAGCCCGGTTATAGCGTCACGCCTATGGCGTGAAGGTCGTCACGCTGAAGGCGTGACCACCCCAAGTGAAAGAGTATGATTGTATATATTCTTTACAGTGAAAAACGTTCTGGGTATTACTACGGTTAAACCGGTAATATCGACAAGAGATTGAAATAAAGAATTATTGATAACCAATTCGGGGTGTAGCCCTGAGTCAAGTTCAGGATAGACTCCGCCCGGTTATCGAGTCACGCCTATGGCGTGAAGGTCGTCACGCTGAAGGCGTGACCACCCCAAGTGAAAGAGTATGATTGTATATATTCTTTACAGTGAAAAACGTTCTGGGTATTACGAGGGTTAAACCGGTAATATCGATAAGAGATTGAAATAAAGAATTATTGATAACCAATTCGGGGTGTAGCGTAGCCCGGTTATCGCGCCTGCTTTGGGAGCAGGAGGTCGCAGGTTCGAATCCTGCCACCCCGACCAATGAAAGTCGGACACAGAAAGTGTCCGACTTTTTTATTTCCACAAGGCTGAAGCTTGCTTCACGGCCGCGGTGGGAATAAAAAAGTAAGGGAAGCAAAGCTTCCCGACTTTCATTGAGCAACATTCCCCGATCAGGATCACGCGAGGTACGAGCGTAATCCTGGTAAAGTATGAAATAGACCCTGAATCAAGTTCAGGGTGACACAGGGTGATGAAGCAAAGCTTCCCGACTTTCATTGAGCAACATTCCCCGATCAGGATCACGCGAGGTACGAGCGTAATCCTGGGAATGAAATAGACCCTGAATCAAGTTCAGAGTGACAGAAGGAGGTGAAGCAAAGCTTCCCCGACTTTCATTGAGCAACATTCCCCGATCAGGATCACGCGAGGTACGAGCGTAATCCTGGTAAAGTATGAAATAGACCCTGAATCAAGTTCAGGGTGACAGAAGGAGGTGAAGCAAAGCTTCCCCGACTTTCACTGAGCAACATTCCCCGATCAGGATCACGCGAGGTACGAGCGTAATCCTGGTAAAGTATGAAATAGACCCTGAATCAAATTCAGGGTGACACAGGGAGATGAAGCAAAGCTTCCCTGTTTTGTTAATAGATCTTATTAACGGTAATTATATTACTTTTTAGTCTGAACTACCTATCTAATGGTGAGGTGTTGAGTAATTTATTACATTGCAACAATCAATTTAATTTCATGAAAACCTACTTTCTTTATTTGCTGTTGTTTATTGTATTCTGCAGTTGTAACGAAGCCTCTAAGGATTCTGAAAAAGATGTCAATTCTACACTGGTAGGTGCAAATTTCTTATGTTATGTAGACGGAAAAATTCCCGATCATATTAAACGAATTAGGGATACCATTGCCCTTTACGACTCTAAGCTTAGAACGGATACAGCATTTAAGAAACGAATCGAAGGAATGAGATTAATACCCGGAGGAGTGTTTATGATGGGCGCTGTTGGAGAGCTGGCACTGGATAGGGAATATCCCAAACACCCGGTAAGTGTGGACGGGTTCTACATGGATACCTATGAGGTTACTAACGCCGATTTTAAAAGATTTGTGGAAGCAACAGGGTATAAAACTATCGCGGAGCGACCGGTTGATTGGGAAGAGTTAAAAAAACATGTTCCGATAGGAACACCAAAGCCTTCCGATGACTTACTACAGCCGGGTTCGCTTGTTTTTACGCCAAACCGCAATACTACACAGCTCGGTGATATTTCCCAATGGTGGTCATGGACCAACTTCGCAAATTGGAAACATCCGGAAGGGCCGGAAAGCACCATAGAAGGAAAAGATGATCATCCGGTGGTTCATATTGCTTTGGAAGACGCAAAGGCATATGCCAAATGGGCTGGGAAAAGATTGCCAACAGAGGCCGAATGGGAATGGGCTGCCCGTGGGGGCTTGCAGGATCCCATATATCCCTGGGGAGATTGCGATGTGAATGATGCTCCTTATAGAGCAAATTTCTTTCAAGGAATTTTCCCTACCACAAATACATTAAAGGATACTTATCAGGCTACCGCACCTGTAGGAAGTTTTATAAGCAATGGGTACGGACTTTACGATATGGCTGGAAATGTTTGGGAGATAACAGCCGATTGGTACGATGAGAATTATTATAAAACCCTAACGATTTCAGACACCCTTAATAATCCATCCGGTGCTGAAAAAGCATCTTTCGGTGATGGATACTTTACTCTACATAGTGTAATTAAAGGCGGATCGTTTTTATGTAATGACAGTTATTGCGCCAGTTATAGGGTTTCAGCACGTATGCCCCTCGAAATGGATGCAGCGATGAATCACGTGGGTTTTAGATGTGTGGTTGATATTAAAGAGTTGAAAAAATAGAAAGTAATTTTTTAGAAAATCAGTCATTTTGATTGAACTTCTAGTTACAAGTATTTATTCATCTCAAATGTTTGCTTTACTTTTGGTATAACGCATTATTTATCTAAATTTGCAGCCGTCTAAGACAAGACACGCTATAGGGTCGCGTAGCTCAGTTGGATAGAGCATCTGCCTTCTAAGCAGACGGTCACAGGTTCGAATCCTGTCGCGATCACGAATAAACCAACAAAAAGGTGAACATCGAGCGAGTTTCCAAAAAGGAAGCTCGCTTTCTTTTTGGAATAAAGCGGAGAGGTTCTTTTGTTGGTTTTCAGCGCGGAGCGCTGTCAGGATCACGAACGAAGTGAGTAATCCTGTTCCTTCAGAAGAGGAGCGCTGTCAGGATCACGAACGAAGTAAGTAATCCTGTGCCTTCAGAAGAGGATTGCTGTCAGGATCACGAACGAAGTGAGTAATCCTGTTCCTTCGGAAGAAGATTGATGTCAGGATCACGAACGAAGTGAGTAATCCTGTTCCTTCAGAAGAAGATTGATGTCAGGATTACGAGTGGAACGAGTAATCCTATATTATTGGATGTGTAATGTGATCAGGAGCACGAGTGGAACGAGTTATCCTGTATAGTTTTATGAAGTAGAAGTTTGTCAGGATCACGAACGAAGTGAGTAATCCTGTTCCTTCGGAAGAAGATTGATGTCAGGATCACGAACGAAGTGAGTAATCCTGTTCCTTCAGAAGAAGATTGATGTCAGGATTACGAGTGGAACGAGTAATCCTATATTATTGGATGTGTAATGTGATCAGGAGCACGAGTGGAACGAGTAATCCTGTATAGTTTTATGAAGTAGAAGTTTGTCAGGATCACGAACGAAGTGAGTAATCCTGTTCCTTCAGAAGAGGAGCGCTGTCAGGATCACGAACGAAGTAAGTAATCCTGTGCCTTCAGAAGAGGATTGCTGTCAGGATCACGAACGAAGTGAGTAATCCTGTTCCTTCAGAAGAAGATTGATGTCAGGATTACGAGTGGAACGAGTAATCCTATATTATTGGATGTGTAATGTGATCAGGAGCACGATAGGAACGAGTAATCCTATATTATTGGATGTGTAATGTGATCAGGATCACGAGTGGAACGAGTTATCCTGTATAGTTTTATGAAGTAGAAGTTTGTCAGGATCACGTACGAAGTGAGTAATCCAGTTGTGTTTAATGATGTTTACCGTGAAATAAAGGGAATAGCTAAGAAGTTCAGCCGATAAGACTCCTACCCCCTATTAAAACCGATACCGAACAAAAGCTTCCATAGCGGCATAATCGGCCATTCCAACCAACCTGTAAAGTGCCGCTGTGTTCTTATTTCGTTCTTCAGCTCGCATCCAGAATTCTCTTTCGTCATCACCCTGGTACATTACTCTGTCTTTTTGCGACTGATGAAAGAAAATAGCGTGTCTTTTTTTGATCACCTGGTCCGGACTCATAGGTACGGCCATCTCGATCTCGTGCAATTCCCATTCGTGCCACGCTCCTTTATAGAGCCAAACCCAGCACTGTTGCATAAAAGATTCGGATGAAAGCCTGTTCAAGGCCTCAAATAATGCATCCAAACACACTTTATGAGTACCGTGTGGATCGGCAAGATCTCCTGCAGCATATATCTGATGTGGTTTTATCTTAGTAATTATCCCAATCATTAATTCGATATCCACATCGGTTAAACCGCTTTTTTTCACCTTTCCCGTTTCGTAGAAAGGTAAGTCCAGAAAATGCACTTTGTTGTCGGGTAATCCCAAATATCGCAGAGCAGCGTAGGATTCACTTCTTCTAATATTTCCTTTTAGTTGCCGTAGTGCAATACTATCGATGGTATGATCTTTTTTATTTTTGAGTTCTTTAAGAAGTTCCATCTTTAAACCTGAGTCCGGTTCCAGAAAATTGGCGATCTCAATAAATTTTAGGGCTTCCTGGTCTGAAACTGCTATGTTGCCTGAAGTTTGATATACCACATGTACGTCATGACCTTGCTCTATTAATCGGTCTAGCGTTCCCCCCATTGAAATTACATCGTCATCCGGGTGTGGGCTAAAAACCAATACCCTTTTGGAAGCCGGTTTAGCACGTTCAGGCCGTTTGCTATCGTCTGCATCGGGTTTACCTCCAGGCCATCCTGTAATAGTATGTTGCAACGTATTGAACATTTGGATATTAAGATCGTAGGCCGATCCTTCCTCCGCTAATAATCCGGACATCCCGTGATTGTTGTAATCTTTGTCTGTAAGTCGAAGGATAGATCTATTGGTTGATTCGCATAACCATACGATCGCTTTGCGTTTCAATTCCGATGTCCAATTACACGGGCCAACTAACCAAGGGGTTTTATTACGAGTAAGTTGTGAGCCTGCCTCATAGTCGAGTATGAAGGTAGTATTCTCATGACTTTGCAAATAAGTGGCTGGTACTTCAGAAGAAATTTCTCCTTCAATAGTCTCTTTTACGATCTCGGCTTTATGCTGTCCCCAGGCCAGTAAAATAATTCGTTTGGCCTTCCGTACGGTCGCTATACCCATGGTGATCGCCCTACGGGGGACATTGTCAATACCGAGAAAAGAATCTGATGCATCTACCCTGGTGATATGGTCCAGGGTTATAATTCGTGTACCGGAATTAAAATGAGAACCGGGTTCATTGAAACCAATATGCCCCGTACGCCCTATCCCCAGTAATTGCAAGTCTAATCCACCGAAAGATGCTATCTTCTCTTCGTAATTAAGACAAAAGTCATGAATATCTTCGTAGGCCAGTTCTCCATTAGGAATATGTATGTTCTCGTCTTTAATGTCTATATGAGCGAATAAATGTTCCTGCATAAAGTGATTATAACTTTGCAGGTTTTTCTTATCCATAGGATAATATTCATCCAAATTGAAAGTGACTACATGTTTAAAGCTAAGACCTTCCTCCTTGTGTAATCTCACCAGTTCTTCATATACTTTTATTGGAGATGAGCCAGTTGCGAGTCCGAGGACGCAATACTCTCCCTTCTTATCCTTTTCCTTAATGAGATTTGCAATTTCGTTTGCAACAGCGATAGAGGCTTCGCTGTAATGTGGAAATTCTACATTATGAATTTTCTCAAACCTCGTACTTTCAAATTGTCCGGCCGGTTGATATGCGATCTTTATCATAATGTGAATTTAATTATTCCGGGTACTCCACCCGAAGATGATAGATATTATTTAGCTTCTTTTTCAGAACCTTTTTTATTGTCTGAATTTCCTTGAAAGTAATGTGCGCATTCAGGAACTGCCCATTATCCATTTGAGCATTGACTATCTTTTCCACAAAGGCATCGATCTTGGAAGATGTAGGGTTTTTAAGGCTTTTGCTCGCCGCCTCTACACTGTCTGCCATCATAAGTATAGCGGTTTCTCTGGAAAATGGTATAGGTCCGGGATACATGAAATCCTCAATTTTGGCGTCACCATTCAATTCTTTCTCTTTCTTATAAAAGTAATACACGAGATTAGTTCCATGATGGGTACGAATAAAATCGATAATACGATCCGGCAAATTATTCTTCCTGGCAATTTCAATTCCCTTGATCACATGCTCTATAATGATCTTTGCACTTTCTTTTGGGGCTAACTCATTATGAGTATTTACAGCGTTGAGCTGATTTTCTGTAAAGTATGTTGGATTCTGCATCTTTCCAATATCGTGATACAAGGCTCCTACCCTTACCAGCATGGCATTGGCACCTATCTCATTTGCAGCGGCTTCGGAAAGATTTGCAACATTCAATGAGTGGTGAAAAGTACCTGGTGCCTTATTTGATAACTCCTTGAGTAACTTACTATTAGTGTCGCTTAATTCAAGTAAAGATACATCAGATACCAGTCCGAATAACTTTTCATAGAAGTATATTAATGGGTGCGCAAACAGCGTAGCCAAACCACACAAGATGAAATAACCAAATGTCTCCCATTGTAAGGTCTGTATATTTCCTTCCTGAATGATAAAAAAAGCGAAGTACCCTATTATGTAAATGAAGGTTATTTGTGCCACAGAGATAAAAAGATTGGCTCTTCGGTATAGTTCGGATACGGTAAGTATGGTTACAATTCCCGCAATAATTTGCAAAAACAGGTACTCAAAGCTATTGGGTACTATAAATCCTAGTAATAACAAAGTAAGAACATGCACAAAGAGGCCCAGCCGTGGATCGAAAAAGGCTTTCAGAATAAGTGGCAGAACGCATAAAGGAACCACATAAACATAAGCAGCATCGAGTTTAACGATAAAAGTGGTGAGAAATACCATTAACACGATATTGAAAAATATAAACGTGACCTTGGTATTATTGGAATAGATATCTTCTCTGTATTTTTTCAGAAATAAAAACAACATTAAAAAGACGAGGGATACCAGCATTGCGTAGCCTACCAGCAGCCATATGAGATTAGATTTACTCCATACCTGCGATTTATACTCATCTTTTAAAGAATTGAGAATCTGAAAGGTATCTCCCTCAACAACTTCCCCTTTGGCAATGATCCGGCCTCCTTTTTCTATGATTCCTCGGTTAGGGTTAAGACTTTCAATTTCCGCTTCAATTGCAGATTCGGTAAGTTGCTGGTTGAAGGTCACACTTGGTACCATGGATCGTTTTAGAAGGATCTCCATATAATTCCATACATTCTCCGAATTGGTGCCTGCTTTAATCAATTCCAGCACTTTTTCATCCAGGTCATCCTGTTTTACGATCTGGCGATATGGGATCTCCTCTACCTCGTTGCCTTTTTTCAAATAAACAAGTTGCTCCTGCGAATAAGCATGAATCTCGGCGGTTACCCCGTGTAAATGCATCTTATCAATGATGTTGTTACCCAAATTAAGCAGCGTTTGCTTTCTTGTGCTATAGAGCGAATCTACATAGGACTCGTCGAGTAATTGCTGAAATTTGTCTTTGGATTGCTCCACACTACCCGCGTTAAAATCAAAATAAGGGATCGCGTTCTTTCGTATCTCGGCCTGTTCATTTGCGAGGGCTTCCTCACTTTTCTTTATGGTGAAGCTAAATGGAGCATATAAATTTTCGTACTGCCAGGGTTTCCCTTTCTGAAAATCATATTTGAACTGCCCGCCTTTCGGAAGTAAGTATATCACCAGTAAAGTAGAAGCTATAAACAAGAAGATCTTGTAGACAAGGGCTTGATTTCTGGAGAACTGCGATAAACGTTTGTTCATAACCTCAAATGTACAGGAAAAAGTAATAATAATGAACCATTATTCTTACAAGCATTGGTCTTGGAGATTGATATTTCATATTATAATATGTAAATTTGCGTTCCTCTTATCAATCTTGAAAATTCGCAAGCTAATGAGTAAAAAAGTAGTAATTGTATCGGCAGCAAGAACACCAATTGGTAGTTTTATGGGAAGCTTATCTTCGCTTTCTGCATCCGCACTAGGATCGACTGCCATAAAAGGTGCTATGTCTAAGATCAACCTGGATCCGGCCCTTGTAGACGAAGTATATATGGGAAATGTTGTTCAGGCAGGTGTTGGGCAGGCTCCAGCAAGACAAGCTGCTTTAGGCGCTGGAATTCCGGATTCGGTACCATGTACTACAGTGAATAAGGTATGTGCATCTGGCATGAAGGCGGTAATGCTTGCTGCACAAGCTATTACTTTAGGCGATGCAGATATTATCGTGGCGGGAGGAATGGAGAGTATGAGTAATATCCCACATTACCTGCATTTAAGAAATGGACATAAATTTGGTCCGAAGACCATGATAGACGGAATGCAAAAGGATGGGTTGGTTGATGCTTACGATGAACAAGCCATGGGAGTTTGCGCCGATCTGTGTGCTACCGAACATCAATTCTCAAGGGAAGAGCAAGACGCTTTTGCCATTCAATCTTATGAACGATCTGCCAAAGCGTGGGCCGAAGGAAAGTTTGCAAACGAGGTTGTTTCTGTAGAAGTTCCACAAAGACGTGGGGAGCCGATAATTATTTCTGAAGACGAAGAATTTAAGAATGTGCGTATGGATAAAATTCCCACTCTACGCCCTGCATTTTCTAAAGATGGAACTGTTACAGCTGCCAATGCCTCTACCATTAATGATGGTGCGGGAGCTGTAATCCTAATGAGTGAAGAAAAAGCTTCGGCGATGGGGTTAACACCTTTGGCAATTATAAAAAGTTACGCAGACGCTGCCCAGGAACCTAAATGGTTCACTACAGCACCAGCCAAAGCACTACCCAAAGCATTGGCTAAGGCAGGTCTGGATATCAGTGAAATAGATTATTTCGAATTTAATGAAGCTTTTGCCGTTGTGGGTCTTGCCAATATGAAAATTCTTGGATTAAATGATGAGAATGTAAATGTAAATGGAGGTGCTGTTTCGTTAGGGCATCCTCTTGGTTGTAGCGGTGTACGAATCCTTATTACACTAATGAACATTCTGGACCAGAACAATGCACGCTACGGAGCTGCTGCTATATGTAATGGTGGTGGTGGTGCGTCAGCAGTAGTAATTGAACGAGTTTAACTACTGCCCGCATTGATGAAACACGGCATTTGCAATTTAAGTATCGTCCCTTTACGCGCCGAGGCATCAGACCGAAGCGAAATGGTTAGCCAACTTCTTTACGGTGAAACTTTTAAGATCCTGGATCATAGAAAAAAATGGAGCCGTGTTAAACTTCACTTAGATAAGTACGAGGGGTGGATAGATAACAAGCAATTTACCGCTATTTCCAAGGAGGATTTTAATAAATTGAATGATCTGCCCAAACAGTTATTGGCGGATCTGGTTAATTTCTTAACTAACGAAAGGGAGGAACTAAATCTTATCACTATCGGTAGTAATGTAGCCGCGACTAAATATCTTGGGCATACCTTTGAAGGTAACCGGGTAGAGAGCCCATTACCTAAATCCGCAATTGTCGAAACGGCCTTATTATTTCTTAACACCCCCTATCTATGGGGCGGTAAATCTCCTTTTGGGATCGATTGCAGCGGATTCACCCAACTCGTTTATAAACTATGTGGTTATAGTTTACTCAGGGACGCCAGTGATCAGGCTTCTCAGGGTGAGGCGTTGAGTTTTATTGAAGAAAGCGAGCCGGGAGATCTGGTATTTTTCGACAATACCGATGGCGATATCATTCATGTGGGGATCATCATGGCCGATCATCATATCATACATGCTCATGGAAAAGTTCGGATTGATCGCCTGGACCATACCGGCATCTTCAATCGTGAACAAAGAACACACACCCATAAACTGCGTGTTATAAAACGTATCGTATAAAAAAATCCTCCATTGCTTATGCGCAGGAGGATCTTTATATCTTATTTAGAATTAATTATTGTTTGCTTTCCAATTCTGCCAGTTTGGCTTTCGCAACCTTGAATTTATCATCCTCGCCTACTTGTCCGTAGATATTCATTAGAGTTCTCAATAATTCGATGTTGTCCGGACGATCGCTAGCTGCCGCTTCCAGGTATGGCATGGCATCACGATAAAGGCCATTCTTTACTTCTTTTAATTCGTCGTAACGGTCGTAATCTTTTTGCGATGTACCCAGATTGTTCATCTCTTCAATGATGGGTCCCTCCTTTGCAAGAATTGTAGCTGCAATATTGATCTTGGCATTGGTGAAAGTAGGATCAATTTCAAGAGCCTTTTTATAATACTGTATGGCCTTTTCGGCTTCTCCTTTATTTGCACTTCCTACTCCAAGGTTGTAATACAGTTCCGGGTTATTAGGATCATCGGCAATGATCTCTTCCATTAACCGGCTGTATTTTTCCAGGTCGCCCATTTTGTAGGCCATATCAGCCTCGGCTCGTAATAAACTTGGATCATCCGGATTGGCCTCACGAGCATCTTTCATAAGAGCTAAAGCCTTTTCGTTGTCGTTTCGGCTAATATATATAAGAGTTACTTTCTGAAGTACATCTCCACGAACAGACTCTGACATCCTTTCGGTTGGATTGGTATATTTTCCAGAAAGCATGTTGGTGTTACGGTCACTTTCCGAAGCAAAAACCACATCTTCCCCGGTTTCAATATCGGTTGCGACAAATTCCTCTCTTATACCTGTATAGCCCATATCAAGTAAGGTGGTATAATACTCCAGTGCCTTATCCAAATTCTTCGCATTAACAGCATTACCTGCTGCATAGTACAGATCGGAAGTATCTTTCTGAATGGTATAGCTGGTGTATAATTTCTCGGCCGCCCGTGCATAATTTTGCGCATTCTGATCTGCCACAGCACTATTCACCAGGGCTACTCTCAGGTTTTGCTTTCCAATCGCCGCTTCCTCTGCTACTTTTCCTGAAGGAGAGAGTTCGGTAGCCATTTTAAAGGCATCCGCTGCTGTTTTTAATTTATTGAAATCGGTCGTTCCGGCTTCCGCCAAATACGCTTTTCCTTTTAATACATAAAATTGGGCCTTCATTTCGTTATCGGCTGCTCCTAATAGCGATTCGGCCTGATTAATATAGTCAATGGCTTCTGCCACATTTCCGGCTCCCAATGCTTTCTCGGCTTTTTTAATTTCTTTTTTCTGTCCGAAAGCAACGACTGTCATACATAACAGCCCCGCCAGCAAAAATTGTTTTCTCATTGTAATGGTTTTAATTTTTATTCGTTATTATCAGTATCCGCATCACTATTATCAAGAGTGGTGCCATTTTCCGGTTCAGGCATATCACCTTCAATCACATCGCCGTTTTCATCAACATCATCTTCATCGTGCATGACCTTGGCCACAGCGGCTATTGCATCATCCTCTCTCACCTTAATTAATCGAACACCCTGGGTAGCTCGTCCCATGACTCTAAGGTCTTCAACAGCCATTCTTATTGCGATCCCGGACTTATTGATGATCATCAGGTCATCCGAATCGGTTACATTCTTGATGGCTACTAAGTTACCGGTTTTTTCCGTAACATTTATGGTCTTAACACCTTTCCCTCCTCGGTTTGTGATACGATAATCTTCAATGCTCGATCGTTTGCCGTATCCATTTTCAGACACAACCAATATTTCGGTTTCAGCATCTTCAATAGCGATCATTCCAATTACTTCATCATCCTTATGTCCCAGTGTAATTCCCCGAACACCGGATGCATTTCGTCCCATAGGCCGAGTCTTCTCTTCTTCAAAACGAATGGCTTTTCCACTTTTTACTGCGAGCATCACCTGGCTTTCACCATTGGTAAGCTTAGCTTCAAGAAGTTCGTCATCTTCTTTAATGGTAATAGCGTTAATACCATTGGTACGCGGACGCGAATACTGTTCAAGAGGAGTTTTTTTAACCTGGCCTTTTTTAGTTGCCATGATCACATAATGATTGTTGATATAGTCTTCATCCTTGAGATCCTGAGTACAAATGAAAGCTTTCACCTTGTCGTCCTGTTCAATATTGATAAGGTTCTGTATCGCACGGCCTTTGGAGGTTCTACTTCCTTCCGGAATTTCGAACACTCTCATCCAGAAACATTTCCCTTTTTGAGTGAAGAACAGCATATATTGATGATTGGTTCCCACGAACAAATGCTCGAGGAAATCCTCGTTTCGCGTTGCCGATGCCTTCTGGCCTACTCCACCACGATTTTGTTTTTTGTATTCTGTAAGAGAAGTACGCTTGATATATCCTGCATGCGAAATGGTGATTACCACTTTTTCGTCGGCAATAAGATCGGTTATACTCACATCGCCTCCGGCATATTCGATCACAGATCGTCTCTCATCTCCGTATTTGGACTTGATCTCTTCGAGTTCCTCCTTGATGATCTGCATTCTGCGCTCTTTCTTATCAAGAATATCTTTATAATCTTCGATGGTCGCCATCAATTCTTCGTATTCACTTCGCAGTTTATCCTGTTCAAGACCGGTAAGTTGTCTCAATCGCATTTCAACGATCGCCTTTGCCTGGATCTCAGACAGCTCGAACGTTTCCATCAGTTTTTCACGAGCCTCTTCTGCGTTGGAGGAAGCACGTATAAGGGCAATCACTTCGTCAATATTATCGGAAGCTATAATAAGTCCTTCCAGAATATGCGCACGCTCTTCTGCTTTCCGAAGTAAATATTCGGTACGGCGGGTCACAACTTCATGGCGATGCTCCACAAAATAGTGGATCATTTCCTTGAGGTTCAGTAATCTTGGGCGTCCTTTTACAAGGGCAATATTATTCACACTAAAGCTGGATTGCAGCTCTGTGTATTTATATAACATATTCAGAACAATGTTCGGAATGGCGTCGCGCTTCAGGATATAAACGATCCGCATTCCATTTCGGTCTGATTCATCCCTGATATTAGAGATACCATCAATTTTCTTATCGTTCACCAGATCGGCTGTTTTCTTGATCATATTAGCCTTATTCACCTGGTATGGGATTTCAGTAACAACTATACATTCACGACCGTTGATCTCTTCAAAATTGGCCTTGCCACGCATAACAATTCGGCCTCTCCCTGTATGAAAGGCCTCCTTTACGCCTTCATAACCATAAATAACGCCTCCTGTAGGGAAATCCGGCGCCTTTACGTGCTGCATTAGTTCATCGATCTCGATCTCGTGATTTTCTATATAGGCAATGGTACCATCTATAACTTCACTGATGTTATGAGGCGGCATATTAGTTGCCATCCCAACAGCTATCCCGGATGCACCATTGATCAATAGGCCCGGGACTCTCGTAGGAAGCACGGTAGGCTCCTGTAAGGTATCATCGAAGTTTAATTGATGGTCTACCGTCTCTTTATCAATATCAGACAGCATATCCTCCGAGATCTTGCGCATACGAGCTTCCGTATAACGCATCGCAGCCGGACTATCACCATCGATGGATCCAAAATTACCTTGTCCATCCACCAGCATATAACGAAGGCTCCATTCCTGAGCCATACGTACCATAGCGTCGTAAACAGAGGTATCTCCATGTGGGTGGTACTTACCAAGAACCTCCCCTACTATTCTCGCAGATTTTTTATGGGCACTATTCGACCTAACTCCTAACTCGTGCATTCCGTAAAGAACGCGCCTGTGAACAGGTTTCATTCCATCCCGCACATCTGGCAGTGCTCGTGACACTATGACGGACATAGAGTAATCTATGTACGCAGATTTCATTTCATCTTCAATATTTATCGGGATCAGTTTTTCGCCTTCAGCCATAGAAATATTAGTTTAAATTTTACTGTTAAATCTAAAAGGCAAGATACACCTTTTTGTAAGTTTTAATAGGGCTTCCCGACGTATTAATTCATGATTTTATTAACAAATATTTAGTAGTAAATCGTTAATAAGTATCGAACTTTATACTTTGAATTTCCGATGTTTTTTTGTCCTTTTACTGGAGTTCATCTAAAGTGGGTATGGTTTTTGCCTTTTTTTAGGTAATTTTAGAGTTTTTAGAAGGAATTGGATTTAAATTTATGGATGATAATTTTTCCCCAAGAGTAAAAGATGTAATTGCGTACAGCAAGGAAGAGGCCCTAAGATTGGGCCACGATTTTATTGGTACCGAGCACCTCATGCTTGGATTACTTCGCGATGGGAATGGTAAAGCAGTAACAATCCTCAATGCCCTGGATGTGGATCTTAACCACCTAAGACGTAAAGTTGAGATATTAAGCCCTGCAAACCCAAGTGCGGGATCCAGTACAAACGATAAAAAGAACCTGCATCTTACTAGACAAGCAGAACGCGCTTTGAAAACAACCTTCCTTGAAGCTAAATTGTTTCAGAGTTCATCGATCAATACAGCACATTTGTTATTATGTATCCTTCGGAATGAGAACGATCCCACTACCAAATTGCTGAATAAACTGAAAGTAGATTATGATGGTGTAAAAGATCAATTTAAACTTATGATCACAAACGATGAAGATTATATAGAAAGCCCATCGTCCGAGTCATTTCCAAACGAGGATGATGCCGCAGGTGAAGAAGATACTTCCAAAGAGAATCTGTTTTCCGGAACCAGTGGCAAAGGGAACAAGAAATCTAAAACTCCTGTTTTAGATAACTTCGGAAGAGACCTTACCAATCTTGCCGAAGAAGGCAAGCTGGATCCGGTTGTGGGCCGGGAAGCCGAAATTCAACGTGTTTCACAAATACTGAGCCGTAGAAAGAAGAACAATCCACTACTCATTGGAGAACCCGGAGTGGGTAAATCGGCTATTGCCGAAGGCCTCGCCCTACGAATCATTCAACGTAAAGTGTCTCGTATATTATACGACAAACGCGTGGTTACCCTCGACCTGGCGAGCCTGGTTGCAGGGACTAAATATCGCGGGCAGTTTGAGGAACGAATGAAGGCCGTGATGAACGAATTAGAGAAGAATGACGATATTATTCTATTCATTGATGAGATACATACCATAGTGGGTGCAGGAGGTGCTACAGGCTCTCTGGATGCTTCCAATATGTTTAAACCTGCTCTTGCGCGGGGAGAGATTCAATGTATAGGCGCAACTACCCTGGACGAATACAGGCAGTATATTGAAAAAGACGGTGCCCTGGAACGAAGATTCCAAAAGGTGCTGGTAGAGCCTACATCGGTTGAGGAAACTATCGAAATACTTCAGAATATCAAAGACAAATATGAGTCGCATCATAACGTAAGTTATACAGACGCGGCCCTGGAAGCCTGTGTGAAACTCACCAACAGGTATATGACCGAGAGATTTTTACCAGACAAGGCTATAGACGCACTTGATGAAGCCGGTTCACGTGTTCATATTACCAATATCCATGTTCCTGAGAAGATCCTGGAGATAGAACAAAAACTGGAGGAAGTACGTGAACTTAAGAATTCTGTGGTGAAAAAACAGAAATACGAGGAAGCTGCAAAATTGCGCGACGACGAAAAGAATCTCGAGAAAGAACTCGCTACTCAACAGGAAGCCTGGGAAAGTGAATCCAAATTACACAAGGAAACCGTAGATGAGGAAAATGTAGCTGAAGTAGTATCGATGATGACCGGTGTTCCGGTAAATCGTATCGCCCAGACGGAAAGTAACAAACTGGCCGAGTTACCCGATCGTATCAAAGGTAAAGTAATTGGGCAGGATGAAGCTGTTTCGAAGGTTGTGAAAGCGATACAACGAAACCGTGCTGGACTCAAAGACCCTAATAAGCCTATTGGTTCCTTCATATTTCTGGGGCAAACAGGTGTTGGAAAAACCCAACTTGCAAAAGTACTGGCAAGAGAACTTTTCGATAGCGAGAATGCTCTTGTTCGTGTAGATATGAGCGAGTATATGGAAAAATTCGCAGTGTCCAGATTGATCGGAGCGCCTCCGGGATATGTGGGCTACGAAGAAGGTGGACAACTTACCGAGAAGATACGCAGAAAACCTTATGCGGTTGTTTTGCTGGATGAAATTGAGAAAGCACACCCGGACGTTTTCAATATGTTACTCCAAGTGCTGGACGACGGATATTTAACAGATAGCCTTGGCAGGAAGATCGATTTCAGAAATACCATAATAATCATGACCTCCAATATTGGAGCGAGAAAACTGAAGGACTTCGGACAAGGTGTAGGTTTTGGAACTGCAGCTAAGGAAAGTCAGGCAGATTCGCACGCGAAAAGTGTTATTGAGAATGCGCTTAAAAAGACATTCGCGCCCGAATTCCTCAATCGAGTGGATGATGTGATGGTGTTCAATCCACTGGAAAGAGAACATATACACGCAATTATCGATATTGAATTGGAAAAGCTGTATGAACGAATTTCCGACATCGGCTATACCCTTACCCTTACAGATAAAGCTAAGGATTATATTGCCGATAAAGGCTTCGACAAGGATTATGGTGCAAGGCCACTTAAAAGAGCTATTCAGAAATACATAGAAGACGCCCTGGCCGAAGAGATCATAAATTCGAATCTGCGTGAAGGCGATTCAATTGCCATGGATCTGGATGAAAAGAAAAACGAACTCAGGATCAAGATCAAGAAACAAAAGAAGACAACAGAGTCTTAGATTTTTTTCTGAATAAAATTTAGCACCTGTTCCCATCAAGCAGGTGCTTTTTTATTGGCCTGAATGCAGAGAAATAATTTCAGAAATGAAAGATAAAAAACAGGTAAAACAAAGAATAATCGATGAAATAGAAGCCACCAATATTCTTGTGGAAAAGTACCGCGATCTCACCAAGCCCATCGCTCCGGAAAATGCGATTGGGCGTGTTTCCCGAATGGATGCCATAAATAATAAATCGGTCAATGAAGCCGCTTTACGTAAGGCTGAAAATAAACTCAATAATCTGCAAGTAGCGCTTTCAAAAATTGATGATCCAGATTTCGGATACTGCATATCTTGTAAAAAAGAAATACCTTTAGGTAGGATACTTTTAATGCCTCATGCGGTTAGCTGTGTAAATTGTGCCAGATAAAAATGAACTATTCCCTTATGAATTCCAATGAAAAACATATCGAAACTTTCGATTTTGGTGTGGCCGAATTACATCGGGATTATATCCTTATGGTTATGAACGAGGGAATAACTGTGGATTTCGAAATTAATAGACAACTATGCGAGTATGCTGCTAATTATTACAAGAACAGGCAATTTGGTTATATCACCCACCGAAAGAACTCATATTCGGTAGATCCTTATGTGTACAAGGAAACGTCAAAATTAAAAGGATTAGTTGCCTTTGCCATTGTATCTGATAAGCATATCCGGCGCGAAACCGCTATTCTTGAGAAAATATTTCTCAATAAACCTTTAAGGACCTTCAAAGAATTAAATACCGCAATTGCCTGGGTACAAAGCCACACAAATTCTAATTAAATAAAATATCACTTTCGATATTCATATTTTGTATAAATCCTATCGCCGTATGAATGTCATCGGCCAGTAGTCTGTCTTCATCCACAAAAGGAACCGCATTCCTAAATGAACTTACAAAACTCTCCAAAAATGGAGAAGATTTTTTAGGCCTTCTAAATTCGAGCGCCTGAGATGCATTAAGTAGTTCGATCGCAAGCACCGTTTCCAGGTTCTCTAACACCTTGTAACATTTTGTGGCTGCATTTGCCCCCATACTTACGTGATCTTCCTGCCCGTTTGAAGACACAATCGAATCCACAGATGCAGGAGTGGCAAGTTGTTTGTTCTGGCTCACAATACTAGCAGCTGTATACTGTGGGATCATAAAACCACTGTTCAGGCCGGGGTTGTTTACCAGGAAATCGGGCAATCCTCTTAAACCGGACACCAATTGGAATGTGCGTCGTTCAGATATATTGGCTAATTCGGCAAGCGCTATGGAGAGATAATCCAGTGCAAGGGCTAAAGGCTGTCCGTGAAAATTCCCTCCTGAAATGATCTTATCTTCGGCAACGAAGATATTTGGATTGTCTGTAACCGAATTTATCTCTGTTTTAAAAGTTCTATGTGCAAATAAAATAGTGTCTTTACTGGCTCCATGAACCTGGGGGATACATCGAAACGAATAGGGATCCTGCACATTTTCCTTTTCACTCTTGCCTATTTCACTTTCTTCAAGCAGGTATACCATGCGCTCTGCTGTCTTTACCTGTCCACGATGGGGTCGTGCCAAGTGTACAAGAGGATCGAACGGACTCATATTGCAGTCGAACGCATCTAAAGAAACAGCACTTATCACATCAGCCAGATAGGACAATTTATGGGCACGAAGTAATATATAAACACCGTATGCGCTCATAAATTGAGTTCCGTTAAGCAGTGCAAGACCTTCCTTAGCTTCCAGGGTGATCGGCTCCCAATTATATTTTTTCATAATCTGAGCCGCATCTACAATCTTGTCCTTCACATACACCTCCCCTTTGCCAATTAACGGCAGGGCCAGGTGCGCCAAAGGTGCCAGGTCGCCCGAAGCACCCAAACTTCCCTGGGTATAAATCACCGGCAATATATCGTTATTGAACATGTCTATTAACCGTTCTACTGTTTTAAGCTGAACCCCACTATGTCCATAGCTCAAAGACTGTATTTTTAATAATAACATGAGGCGGATCACATGTTTTGGAACGTATTCACCTGTGCCGCACGCATGAGACATCACTAGATTTTCTTGCAGTTTAGAGAGGTTTTCTGAAGATATTTTAACATTACATAAGGCTCCAAAACCTGTATTAATCCCATAAATCGGGCTATCATCGGTCTTTATTTTATTGTGGAGATAATCGTGGGATTTGTTGATATTTAGAACAGCTTCTTCTGATAGTTGAAGTTTTCTACCTTCTTCAATGATCTCTTTGAGAATAGGCAGGTCCATTATATCACTACTTACGTAATGTGTCATTTGCATGAAGTGGGTTGTTTCACGCAAAAATACAAATTCCATGATAGGAATTTCAATTAATCTGTAAACTCGAAATATTCTATTATTTTAGCCTGTCTAAAATAAAATAAATGAAAAAACTCCTTCTAGCTCTGTTTGCCCTTGCTGTGTTCGCTTGTGCAGAAGAAAAGCCCAAAGATTACGTAACAATTACAGGTAAGATTACAAATAAGAACAGTGACGAAATTAAGATCTATAACCGAACTTATTCCAAGCTCATAAAAGTTAACGAAGACGGAACTTTTAGTGACACTCTCAAAGTGGTAAGAGGAAAATACAGTTTTTATGACGGTAATGAAGGTACTTCACTATTTCTAGAAAATGGTTATGACCTACACATGACACTCGATACCGAGATGTTCGATGAGACCATAAAATATACCGGTGTGGGTGCCGAAAACAATAATTTCTTAGCTGAGGAGGCCCTGTTAAAGGAAAAATTGCTGGATGGTGATTTCGATTCATTCGATGAGGCACAGTTGAAAGCAGCCTTGGAAAATGTAAAAAACGAGGTTAGCGCGTTTATAGAAAATGCCGGGGAGATAGACACCATGATCACTAATGATAGCAGAGAACGACTTGACGCTACATTACTGTCTTATGAGCGCTATTACGGCGGTATAATCTCACTTAGAAAAGACTTTCCAAAAGGGGCTCCCTCCCCTGTTTTTAAAGAGTACGAGAATTTTAATGGAGGAACAACCTCCTTATCAGATCTTAGAGGTAAATATGTGTATGTAGACGTATGGGCTACCTGGTGTGGACCCTGCAAAGTGGAAATTCCACATCTGAAAAAACTGGAAGCCGAATTTCACGATAAGAATATTGCTTTTGTGAGTATGTCCATAGACGATGACAAACGGCACGACGATTCGTGGGAGAAAGCACATCAGGCGTGGAAAGAGATGGTAGCCGATAAAGAATTAACAGGCGTTCAGATCATGGCTCCTAAAGGATGGGAGTCGGATTTTGTGAAAAATTACAAGATCAACGGAATTCCTCGATTCATCCTTATAGATCCTAATGGAAACGTTTTCGATCCCAATGCGCCACGACCATCAGATCCTAAACTAAAGGAACTATTGCAAACACTAATCTAATACAAGCTACAGCAATTTAAAAGAGGGGAAAACCCCTCTTTTTATTTTTGGTCATTTTCGTCTTGCTGAACCGGTTGGTCCGGTTCCAACAACGACAAATATGCTTTACCAATATGGTCGGCCACATCCCCCGCCATAACAGCTTCAAAGCTGTTGGATTGGGACACGATATTTCCGGCAAGTCCGTGAAGGTAGGTAGCAAAGACCGTTGCCAGTAGAGGGTCGTATCCCTGGGCTAGCAGAGCCGCGATCATTCCGGACAATACATCTCCACTACCTCCTGTGGCCATTCCGGGATTTCCCGACGTATTTATGTAAAGTTTATCTTCGTGTACTGTTATAGAATTCGCTCCTTTAATGAGGAGGATACATTTATACTTTCTTGTAAATTCTTTTACCTTTTCTAATTTATCGTAATCGTCTTTCCAATCACCTACTAATCTTTTTAATTCCCCGGGATGTGGAGTTAATACAGATTGAGGCGGGATCAATTTTTTCAGATCCTTGTCCAATGCGATACAATTTATGGCGTCGGCATCAATGACATAGGAGGCCTTTGTTTCTGAAAAAAGCTTTTTTAAAGCATTTACGGTACGTTCGTTCGTACCAATGCCCATTCCTACTGCTATGGCCTCCACCTCCGGGATATCATCAACTTCCGAGATCAAATGGTCGTAAGCATCGGTAATAGCCATTACCTCGGGCAAGGCCGTCTGGATGATGTCGTAACCGCATTTCGGTATAAAGGAAGTAACCAGGCCGGCACCTGCCCTGTAGGCGGCTTTTGAAGACAAGACAGCGGCACCCATCTTTCCATAGCTACCTCCTACAACCAATACGTGTCCATAATCTCCTTTATGCGAATATTTTTTACGTTGCTTATAGAATTGCCTGGCTTCCTGCTTTGAAATAAGATGCGCCAGAGGCACTGTATTGTGTAAAAACTCGGGGTCGAGGCCTATGTCTATAATTTCAAAGTATGGGGCGAAATCCCCCGAATCTGGCAGAAAGAAGGCTAATTTTGGCGCCTGGAAAGTAAGCGTGTGATTTGCCATGATCACTGCTTCCATATCGGCCACCGGTTTGTTGGCATGCAGACCGCTAGGAATATCTATTGATAGTCTGAATGCTTTTTGCTCGTTGAGATATTGTATGAGCTTCTTTACCCAACCTTCCGGGGCCCTGTTCAGGCCAATTCCGAAGATAGCATCGATAATCACATCGTCCGGATGAATTTCCGGGAAATCGGCTTCCGAAGTCATCAATATGGGCCATTTCTTCGTAATTTCTTTTACCCGGTCATAATTTATCAGAAAGCATTTAGAGCGTTTGTCGGTGAAATTAGCGATGTAGATATGTACAACATAGCCGTGTTCTATAAGATGCCTTCCAAGCACCAGGCCATCACCGCCGTTGTTTCCAATTCCACAGAAAATATGCACAGGCACCTGGGCTCCCTGCATCCGTTGATGTAACCAATTGAAAATCTGAGTTCCCGCCCGTTCCATCAGGTCTAAAGAACTGATATTATGCTTTTCGGTGGTCACCTTATCTGCTTGTTGCAGCTGTTCTGCGGAGAAAACTTTCATGTTGAAAAATGTTTTATGCAAGTTACCATCCTTGTTGAAAACAATCAAGCAATTCCTTCGTTAGCTTCTTCAGATTATAATACATTTGCCACAAAATTATATTTCACCAATGAAAAATACAGCTCTTAGTCATATTCATGAAGCCCTGGGCGCTAAAATGGTACCATTTGCAGGTTATAATATGCCGGTTTCTTACGAAGGAGTTAATGCCGAACACGAAACAGTACGCAAAGCCGTAGGCGTCTTTGATGTCTCCCACATGGGCGAATTCCTAATTACCGGACCCCACGCCTTGGATCTAATTCAAAAGGTTTGTAGTAACGACGCATCAAAATTGGTTGATGGGCAGGCCCAGTATAGTTGTTTTCCTAACGAAGATGGAGGTATTGTGGACGACCTTATCGTGTATCGCCTGGAAGCAGAGAAATGGCTGTTAGTTGTAAATGCATCTAATATCGAGAAGGATTGGAAGTGGATTACCAGCAAGAACAGTATGAATGCCGAAATGCGAGATATTTCTGAAGATTTTTCTTTATTGGCCATTCAGGGCCCGAAGGCCGTTGAGGCCATGCAATCTCTTACCTCCATAGATCTAAGTGAAATTGGTTTCTATACCTTTAAAGTAGCAGATTTTGCAGGGATCGAGCATGTAATCATTAGTGCAACCGGTTATACCGGCAGCGGAGGATTCGAGATCTATTGTAAGAACAGTGAAGTTGAGCAGGTATGGAACAAAGTACTGGAAGCAGGAGCCGACTACGGGATCAAGCCTGTGGGACTTGCAGCACGGGATACGCTACGCCTTGAGATGGGCTATTGCTTGTATGGAAACGATATAGACGACACTACTTCTCCTTTGGAAGCGGGACTGGGTTGGATCACTAAGTTCACAAAAGACTTTATCAACTCCGAAGCCTTACTCAAACAAAAGGAAGAAGGTGTACGGCGTAAACTAGTTGGCTTTCAACTGGAAGAACGTGGCATTCCCCGCCATGGCTACGAAATAGTAAATGATAGTGAGCAAGTGGTTGGTAAGGTAACCAGTGGTACCATGTCCCCTTCTCTCAATATAGGGATAGGACTAGGCTATGTCCCTACCGAACTAAGTAAACCAGGTACTTCCATCGGAATTCAAATAAGAAAGAATGTAGTACCTGCCACTGTTGTTAAATTACCGTTCTACAAGGGGTGATCCACAACAGAATACTTATACTTGGTGCCAGCGGATTTGTAGGCAATGCCTTATACAGGGAGTTGGACTCCTACTTCGATGTATATGGGACTTATTGTACCCAGGACGGACTTTATCTGGACAATCAGGTCTTTTTTAAATACAACGCAGAAACAGATAGTCTGTTAAAACTACTGGATGAGATAAAGCCTCGATATATCATTTCTACATTTTCTTCGGAAATGGAAGCAGCTATGAGATCGCATGCCGAACTCATTTCATATTGTGAGCTGTTGCCCATGAGCCGGATATTGTTTGCCTCGTCTGCCGAAGTATTCGACGCCCGAAAGAAGTTTCCGTCTTACGAATACGATAAACCGCTATCTGAAACAAATTGGGGGCGAGCTAACATTGCTCTGGAAAAATTGCTATTGGAACAATTACCATTGCAAACAACCATTTTCAGGTTGCCGGAGATACTTGGTATCAATGCCCCGTCCATCATGCAACTACGGCAGGCCATAAAGCACAACGCGGCATTCGAAGTGTACCCCAAGCGTATTATAAGTGTTACCACCGCCGAAAAGATCGCGCAACAGCTTCACTATATAATCAACAAGGATTTAATTGATATCTTCCACCTGGCCAGTACAGATGTGGTGCATCACGACGATATCTTCAGAGAGATCGCTGTACGAATAGGCGACAAGTTACCAGTTTTCAAGAAGGTTTTTAGCAGTAATGAGGATGAATACCAGGCGATTCTTCCGAAGGAAAATTCGTTGCCGGAAGCCTATAGAATAACTGTTGCCGAAGTCATTGAAAGTAGTACCTTACACGACGAAATAATTACCTTAAAAAAATAAAGATGAAAAAACTTTCCGAAGCTGAAATCCAGGATGAATTACAATCATTACCCGGGTGGGAATATGCAGATAATGCCCTTCATACAGGTTTCGAATTCGAAAACTTTAAAGAGGCTTTCACTATCATGACCCGCATTGCGTTTGAAGCAGAAAAGCTGGATCATCATCCCGATTGGAGCAATGTGTATAACCAGTTACACATTTCATTATACACTCACACCGAGGATGGGGTTACCGAAAAAGACATAGCGCTGGCCAAAATTATTAATGATCTGGTAAGTTAAATTTTTGTATTTTTCTTGCAACCCAATGCTATGATCAGGAATCTTTGCCTCATTACTTCTTTCTTATTCAGCCTGGCGGCTAATTCTCAATCTGAACCACCATTCTGTGAGCAAATGGCTGCCCTTAAATCACTTGTAGAATCACAACATTTTAAACCCAAGCCCTTTGATGATGCACTAAGTAGCGGGGTTTATAAATTATTCGTGAAACGGCTTGATGAGGATAAAATCCTCTTTACAGATGCCGACATAGCGGTATTTAAGAAGGACTCCCTGCTAATAGACGATTACTTAAGAGACAATAACTGTGATTTTATTCAGAAATATATAAAAACACTTAGGCAACGTATTGCCGAGACCAAACAGGTATTGGAATCGTATAGAAATACAAAACTGGACTATAGTGGTACAGACACCCTTAAGTACTATAGAACGAAGGAATCCGGATATTTTGACGATACAGCCGCGATGAAAAAGTACTGGTCCAAAAGATTGCGTTTTGAGATATTATCTAAAATGACCGAAGAAGATAGTCTAATAGAAAGGTTAGAGAAGAATTTTAACATACTCGAAACCGAAATAAGGCCGAAGGTTTTCGAAAAAATGTTGTGTCAATTGGACGAGATGGAGAATGCTGAAGGCAGTATTGAACGGTTTACCACCGAGACGTTTCTGAACGCCTTTACAAATTACCAGGATCCGAATACCACCTTTTTTAACAACACCGATAAGACCATGTTCGAGAATTCGGTATCTACAAGTTTGATGACCTTTGGTTTATACACCGATAAGAATGAGGAAGGCGAGATCGTGGTAAGCTATGTAACGCCTGGAGGCGCTGCGTATT
The DNA here is from genome assembly GCF_002966125.1 of Pukyongia salina. GTDB lineage: Bacteria > Bacteroidota > Bacteroidia > Flavobacteriales > Flavobacteriaceae > Pukyongia > Pukyongia salina. The sequence continues at coordinate 2,714,756 of NZ_CP027062.1, read as the reverse complement.
TTGAAGGCACCATAGAAGAAGGTGATGTGGTGCGGTCACTTCGTTCGGGAACGAGTGTTGTTGAAACCACATGTATTTCGAATGAGGAGATCACAGCATTCCTTACAGACAATAATCATACTAAGGTAACTTTCAGAATAAAGAAAAAGGACGGCACCATTAAGTTGGTAAATTTGTCGAAAAAAGCAGATAAAGCCGTGGAAAACTTAATTCGCGGGTATGTGGTAAAGAAGGAATTTCCTGTGGGATATATTAGTATTCCCAGTTTTTATACAGATTTCGAATCGCCTAATGGTCTGGGAGTTGCCAATGATGTTGCCAAAGAGATATATAAACTGAAGAAAGAGAATATTCAGGGATTGATCATCGATCTGCGTTTTAATGGCGGGGGTAGTATGAAGGAAGCTTCAGACCTTAGCGGAATGTTTATCGACCGCGGCCCCGTTTCAATCTTGAAATACAAGGATGGCGAAACCTACACAGTTAGAGATGCCAATCGCGGTACTGTTTTTAACAAACCCATAGTGATCATTCTCAACGGATACAGTGCATCTGCCTCCGAATTCTTCGCGAGTTTGATGCAGGATTATAACAGGGCGATCATTGTTGGTGCCGTAAGCTACGGGAAATCGAGTATGCAGGCTATCTTTCCTTTGGATGAGGAAAAGGAAGAATTAGGTTATTGCAAGATCACTACAGATATGTTCTACCGAGTCACCGGACAAAGCAATCAATCACGAGGCGTGATCCCGGATATTATCTTTCCCAGCATGTACGATGGACTTGACATTAGTGAAAAGCATATAGATTTTGCTCTCTCTAACGATAGTGTGGCTGTAACCGTACCTCACAAACCTAAACGGAAGATCCCGATCAATTTTCTGAAAGAAAAGAGCGAATATCGTATGAGCCTGGATGAAGGATTCCGTAAGATCAAAGATCTTAACAAGGCCCTTGTAAACAATTATATTAAAAAAGATACCATCTATTCGTTAACCCTTCGGAATGTGTATGGCGACCTTAACGGCTATAACGAACTATGGAAGGATTTCATTTCTTATTTCGAGAATCGAAAGGGCGTTTTAACGGTTAGGAATACCGCTTCTACAGAAGAGCTACTTCAATACAATGACGATGAGAAAAAGATCAACGCTTTTTCCATGGCTGAGATTGGCAACGACATCTTTATCGAGGAAGCCTTTAATATTATTTCCGATATCAATGAAATTAAATAATATGAGTAGAGCATTATTACTAGCGGTGTTTCTGGCAATCTTTAGTACACAAACCGTATTCTCTCAACAATTTAAATCTGCTTTAGACTATCTTGAATTTGTTTCAAATGAGCAGCAGATCATAACGAAAAACACCTGGAAATACACAAAGGCCATCGCCCACAGCAAGAACGATCGTACCATTGCAGGTAGGAGAAATTCGCTTATCAAATCTGTTGAGCGAGCAATACTAAAAATCGAAAAAGCGAAAGGCTTTGATGGTGATGAATTCAAGAAGCAGGTATTGCATAATCTCGATCTAAACAAGAGCCTGTTACAGCAGGATTACGCTAAGATCATCGACATGAAAACTGTTGCAGAACAATCGTACGATGCGATGGAAGCCTATATGCTTGCACAGGAATTGGCTAATAAAAAAATGGCCGAGGCTCAACAGGAATTCGAGATGCATTATTACGCCTATGCGAGAAAGCATAACATCGATATCCTTGAGAACGATTCGGATCTGGGTAAGAAAATGAAGATCTCCGGAGAAGTTTTTGATCATTACAATCAACTTTACCTAATTTTCTTCAAGGTGTATATGAACGAGGTATATCTATACGACGCGATTAGCCGTGAAGATGTAAGCGCGATCGAGCAAAGCGCTTCAGCACTGCTGGAGAGTTCCCGTGAAGGCCTGGCGAAGCTGGACACTGTTTCTTTATATAAGAAGGATAGAATGCTAGTAGACGCTACTACAAAAGTTTTCGAGTTCTTTATTGATGAATCTGAAAACAAGATCCCTGTTATTACCGATTTCCTGGTTGCCAATGCAGATTTCGAAGCCATAAGGAAATCCTTAGAATCTACTCCCGAACGTAAACGCACCAAGGAACAGATCGACGCGTATAACGAAAAGGTGCCTCTTATAAACAAGGCAGTGGAAGATTATAATAGAACGAATGCAAGCCTGAATCAAAAACGTGAAACCGTGATAGGAAACCTAAACGAATCCTACCAGAGGTTTTTGGCTAAACATATTCCGAACGATTAACAGATTTTATAAATTTGCGCAGTAAATAAAAAATTAGAGATAAATGGGAAGAGCGTTTGAATTTCGAAAAGCACGTAAGATGAAGCGTTGGTCTGCCATGTCCAAAGCGTTTACCCGTATTGGTAAGGATATTGTCATGGCGGTAAAAGAGGGTGGTCCCGACCCGGATGCCAACTCTCGATTGCGAGCTGTAATTCAGAATGCCAAATCGGTTAACATGCCCAAAGACAACATCGAAAGAGCCATTAAAAGGGCTTCCGATAAAAGTCAGGGCGACTACAAAGAAGTGATCTTCGAGGGTTATGCTCCCCACGGGATTGCAATACTTGTGGAAACTGCAACCGACAATAATACGCGTACCGTGGCAAATGTTCGTTCCTATTTCAATAAATGTGATGGTAGTCTTGGCACCTCGGGATCTGTGGTTTTTATGTTCGATCACGTATGTAATTTCCGCATCAATGCAGAAGGTATCGACATGGAAGAACTAGAATTGGAATTGATCGATTTTGGTGTTGAAGAGATCTTTGAAGATGAAGACGGCGTACTTATTTATGCCCCATTCGAAAGTTTTGGAGCTATACAGACCTACCTCGAGGAACGTTCCCTTGAAATTCTTTCTTCAGGCTTCGAACGTATCCCGCAGGTAACCAAAAAGATCACAGCCGAACAGGCATCGGATGTGGAAAAATTATTAGAGAAACTTGAAGAGGATGACGATGTGCAGAATGTGTACCACACGATGGACGAAGCATCCTCCGGAGAAGACGCCTAATTACTCCTAAGTATATTGGGGAATCTTTCCCACTACCCCATCATAAAATTTATGTAAGACTATTAGATCTTCCTCAAGATTGCCGGTTGGATAAAAGGCAGCCCCCACTTTTACAGTTTTTGTCTTATAATCGAAGGCAACAGGGATTATCGGTACCTTAGCCTTTAATGCAATATAGTAGAAGCCTGTTTTCCAACGGTCCACTTTTTTCCGTGTTCCTTCAGGTGCCAGGGCCATTCTGAATTCTTTTTTTTCTGAAAATATCTTAGCGATCGCATCTACTTTATTGAGTCCACCCGTCCTGTCCAGGGGTGTTCCTCCCATCCACCGAAAGTAAGCGCCGAACGGCCATTTGAATAGTTCTTTTTTTGCCACAAAGTTAATTTTGGTACGCAGGATCCTTCGGGCAAACACCCCGACATAGAAATCATGCCAGCTTGTGTGAGGGACAACGATGACTACAGATTTAGGAATATCCTTGTTAAATTCACCGTCGATCTTCCAGCCTAACAGCTTATGGAATATAAATTTGGTAAGTATCAAATAGTTGTGATGATGCTTTACATTTTTAGGTAAAGCGATCTTAATTTTTCCCGGGTCGCTATGGATTCCCAATTATCTCCCAGTGCGTTCTCCCACAAAGGTACAAGACTCAAAGCAATATCGATCATGGTATCCATTTCCTCTTCCGAAAGATCCTTACAAAGGCCTTTAGGTATATCGATATTATGCGCTTTTACCATTTGTTTAAATAGAGCCACATCTTTTGGGTAGAATTCCTCTAGGTGATTAAAAACGATACAGTTACCAATGCCGTGTTTTGTACCTAATACGTAAGAAAGACCGTAACTCATGGCGTGTGCCACACCTACCTGCGAATATGCAATACTCATACCACCATGCCAGGAAGCCATCATCAGTTTAGCTCGTGCCTCTTCGCAAGACAAATTCCCATCCACGAAGATCTCCTTGCAAAGATCGTATGCTTTCTCGCCATAACTCTGGCTGAAGGCATTGAGGAAGGTACCGTTTAGAGATTCCACACAATGAATAAAACAATCCATCCCTGTATAGAACCACTGGTTTCTTGGGACCCCGATAGTGAGATCCGGGTCTAGAATAACCTGGTCGAAAGGCGTGTAATCGCTATTGATCCCCAGTTTTTTAACAGGACCGGTGAGCACAGTTGTTCTTGAAACTTCGGCACCTGTCCCTGAAATTGTTGGAATACCAACGTGGTAGATAGCCTTATTGGGTACCAGATCCCAGCCCTGATAATCTGAAGCACTTCCCTTATTAGTAAGCATAATAGCCACTGCTTTGGCAAGGTCTAGAATGGTCCCCCCGCCTATACCTATGATACCGGAGGGTTTATAAGTGAATTCGGATTTTATTTCTTTTACGATCTCGTCAACCTGGCTGGTTTTTGGTTCTTCATCTGCAGAAACAAATATCATCTTATCGTTGAATCTAAGATTGATCCTATCGACAATTTTTTCGTCACCTACGAAAACATCATCCACCAGGAATATAAAAGGCGCTTTGTCCTTTCTCTGAGGTGCCAAAATAGAAGATAATTGATCGAAGCTCCCCTCACCGAAAACCACTTTAGGCACCATAGGGAAATTTCGATACTTATTGTTTACCGTATCTTTTTTCTGTTCCTTTAAAACCTTGTTCGCCCGTTTAAGATCTTCCGGGGTGTCAATTTCAATTCCTTGCGTTGCAGTTACAGCCATTTTGATGTTTTTTCCATATTCGAGGTAACGTATACATTCTATTTTTTCGGCAGCTTCTAGGGATCGCATTGGTAATCGATAGAAATCCATGAGTGCCTCCTTTCGGAATGCATAGATACCTTTATGTTTATAATACTGTACTGCGGCGTTCTTGTCCCTGGGATAAGGTATTGGGGAGCGCGAAAAATATTGTGCAAAATTGTCTTTATCGACAATTACCTTTACACAATTAGGGTCGCTTATCTCCTTCCAGTCGTGTATTTCGGTCATTAAGGATGCCAAGTCAATTTTATCGGCATCCGCCCCGTTAAATACACTTAAAACATGCTCCAGTCCGTCTTTGCTGGTAAAAGGTTCATCTCCCTGAACATTTACTACAATGTCGACATCCATATTTTCGGCGGCCTCTGCAATCCGGTCACTCCCACTGTCGTGCTCCTTTTTGCTCATAATAGCCTTTCCACCATGTAATTCGATCTCTTTGAAGATGATCTCACTATCTGTCACCACATATACTTCGTCGAACAAGCCGGTATCTTTAGCGGCTTCATACGTACGAACGATCACGGGCTTTCCTCCCAGGTCCTGCATCAACTTTCCCGGAAATCGGGATGCGCCATAACGCGCAGGTATCATTGCTATTACTTTCAATTGAGAAATCTTTATTATTGGCCCCAAAAATAAGAGAATTCTACATTATCGCAGTACTTTTCTACAGAATAGATGTAAGGAATGCAAAAAGGTTTACAGCGAATCGTCGAAAAAATCATTTTTAAATCCAATTAAATACACTCTTTCCTTTGCGCGGGTGATAGCAGTGTACAACCAGCGAAGGTAATCTTTGTTCACGCCATCAGGTAGGTAAGGCTGCTCCACGAAGACCGTATGCCATTGTCCACCTTGCGATTTATGACAAGTTATTGCGTAGGAGAATTTCACTTGCAGCGCGTTAAAATATTTATTGTTCTTTACTGAAAGGAAGCGTTTATAGTTTGATTTCACATCTGCGTAATCCTTAACCACCTCCTGGTAAAGGCGATTGGATTCGTCGTACGAAAGTGAAGGAGTTTCGGAAGTAAGCGTATCGAGGAGCAGCACAGTCTCAAAGGGGGCCATTTTCGGATAATCTACCATCTGAACTTGAACTTCAGCAAAACGAAATCCATACAACTCTTTAAAACCAAATATCTCCAATACCTGAATGATGTCGCCATTTGCGATGAAACCAGCTTCGGTATGTGGTTTGATCCAGAAATAATTATTCTTTACAACCATTAAAAAATCCCCGGCAGAAAGCTCCTCTTCCTGAAATAATATTCTGTTACGGATATTTTGGTTGTATAAATTTGCCCGTTTATTAGAGCGCACAATGATCACGGTTTCTTCCTTTCCTAACTCGGTATAACAATCGTTGATCGCATCCATAAGTTCCTGTCCGTCTTCGGGACGAATAACTTCCGGAAAGTCGTGGTCTTTCAATTTAAATTCTTCGAACAGCGAATCCTCTATCCTGTCTCTTATACGGGTTGCATTGTACAGGATACCGCTATCCTTCTCCTGGCGCACAACTTCATCCAATTCGATCGCAATAACCTTTTTGTTGTAATGGTTTTCAAGCAGCCGCTTATCGAGAGCTGGGCTAACATCCAATTTTACAGGGGGTAACTGCGCAGTGTCTCCTATGAGCATCAATCTGCAGTTATGCCCCGAATACACATATTGCATTAGGTCGTCTAGCAGAGAACCATTTTCGAAAAGCTTGGAATCCTGGTTCACATCTGGGATCATCGATGCCTCATCCACTATAAAGATGACATTTCTGTGTTTATTTGGTTGTAGGGTAAAGGAAACCCCTCCGCTCTTGTTGCTTTTAGGATAATAGATCTTCTTATGTATGGTAAAAGCCTCTTTCGATGAATAGTTACTTATCACTTTTGCAGCTCGTCCGGTTGGCGCCAGTAGTACCGAGGAGCGTTTCACCTTCCACAAATTCTTTACCAGGGTTCCTACTATGGTAGTTTTTCCCGTACCGGCATAACCTTTCAGAAGAAAAACTTCAGATGTATCCTCACTTAAAACAAATCGTGATAGCAGTTGTAGAGTGATATCCTGCTTTGAAGTTGCATTAAATTGAAAATCGCTTTTTAAAAGGCTGTAGAAACCAGAAACATCCATATGGTAATAACCAAACTAAGGGGTTAAAGATAGCCATGATTTTTTCGGATTATACTTTTGTGAACAAAAAAAAATTGTAGATTTGCGATAGACCGAAGTAACTAATATAACCTTCATATCATAAATTATGATTTTATACATTGTCATAGGCATTATTCTCAGTATTGGATTAGTGCTCTTACTGGAGAAGTTCGTTCCTAAAAAATTCAATCCGATCATATCTATAATCCTGTGGGTTATTATCGTTTATCTGGGTTATTTGCTCTACAAGTCCATTCAGGGACCCATCGAGTTTAATAAAGTAAAAGAGGCCCGATATGCAAAGGTTATCAAGAATCTAAAAGACATAAAAGCGGCACAGCTTGCTTACCAGGAGATCAACGGAGGATTTGTTGGAGATTGGGATAGCCTGGTTCGTTTTGTAGATACTGCACAATTTGCTGTGACCCAGCGTCGAGATACCAGCTACCCGGATGTTGAAAAGAATAAGGCATTTGGATTAACAGAAGGTTATTTTATAGAAGAAATAATTATTGACACCTTAAGCTTTAAGCCGGTACGCGATTCCTTATTTCATGGTACCGACCGTTATAAAACCATGATGAATATTCCTGTGGAAGGCGTAGATGGTAAGTTTGAACTTCGTGCAGGAAAGCTCAATAAGAATGGAACCATCTATTCTGTATTCGAAGCCAGGGTCGCTAAAGATGTTATCCTTTCCGATCTTGACAAGGACCTTCTTGCTCAAGAGAAACAGGTTGTCTCGGTGGACGGCGTAAACGGGGCTTATATCAAAGTTGGATCAATGGATGAAGTTGATACCAGTGGTAACTGGCCGAAAATTTATGACACAGACGATAGGCAGAAATAGCTTGCATACAATACCAAATAAAAGACTGTCCGTTCAAGTTTCATTGACCGGACTTTCTTTTTTATTGACCAATAGCAGCAAGTCTGAGGTTATCCACTTCTCCTCTATGGTGTATCAGAAGGAACGCACCCCTGAGGAATTATTATTGGACATCGACACCTTTATAAAGGAGCACGTTAAGGACGCATCCGAATTCGAATCGGTTCGTGTAATCTATTCCAACTCCGAATTTACAGCAGTACCTACACCTCTTTTTGATGAGGCGAAAGCCAGTGATTATTTAAAATTCAATGCGAAGATACTCGCAAACGATTTTATTGCGTGGGACGACGTACCTGCCAGGAATATGCATATCGTTTATGTGCCTTACGTGAATATCAATAATTTCCTGTTCGATATATTCGGGAGTTTTCAATTCTATCATTCGGCATCTGTTATGCTGGAAATGATTCCGATGGAATCCAGATTTACTGAAGAAACTTCGGTTTATATCAACGTAGAGCGTTCCAACTTCCAAATTGTGGTTCAATCTTCATCTCAGCTTAAGCTCTGCAATTCGTATCACTTTATTACTCCCGAGGATTTTATTTACTACATCCTGTTCTGTTTCGAACAATTGGACATCAATCCGGATAGTGCCAAAGTAGTAATGATGGGGCAAATTAAGGAGGAAGATGCGCTGTATGAGATCGCTTATACGTATATCCGGAATATCGAGTTTTTGCCTGAAAGCATTTTACAGCACCAACTAGAAGGAACTTTGGTTCACGAACATCCGTTACTTAAATTTATATAAGTATGCGGATAGTTGCAGGAAAGTTTAAAGGAAAACGAATCATCGCTCCAAAAAAGTTACCGGTGCGCCCAACAACCGATTTTGGGAAGGAAGCGCTTTTTAATATTCTCAATAATCGATACGATTTTTCAGAATTAAGATTCCTTGATCTATTTGCAGGGACAGGAAATATTAGTTATGAATTTGCCTCACGTGGTACAGAAGATATTGTAAGCGTAGATGCTCATTACGAATGTGTGCGGTTTATTCAGCGTACCGCTGAGGAGCTTGAAGTAGAGATTAAAACCGTTAAGAGTGACGTATTTAAATATCTCGAAGTTAAGCAACCTGCTTTCGACATCATTTTTGCCGATCCCCCTTACAATTTTGAGCCTTCCCAATTGGAAACCCTCGTAACCAAGTGTTTTGAACAAGATCTCATTAAAGAAGATGGCACTCTTATCATTGAGCATACCAAACATATAAACCTACAGGACGCGGCTCATTTTAACGAATCCAGGAAGTACGGAGGTTCTGTTTTCAGCTTCTTTCAGTAAAGATTTTCTAAATTATTGGAAGCTATTTTCAATTTGATTTAAATTACTACTTTTATGGGTATTTTAAATTAACCAGCCAGAATTGCATGAAGACTCCGGAGAGTTCGTTTTTGGATTTAGGGTTTGCTGTTTTCGAATTTTACGAAAAATATGTTATCGCAACCGTAAAAGAAGGAGTCGTCCTGGGACAACAGGAAATGGCTAAATATTATGAAATATTCTCCCATTATTATGGTGATAATCACTTCGGATATATATCAAACCGCAAGAACGATTACACCATAAATCCACTTTATTATAAGGAAATTGAGAAATATGATCTGAAGATCGTTGGGATAGCTACCTTGTGTTATTCGAAGGAATCCTACGACATGGCCTTGTTCGCCGAACAGTTCTTCAGCTGGCCGCATGCTGCCTTCTATAAACTGGAAGACTGTATATCGTTTATCACCCAACGATACAATGAAGAAAAAAATGCAGGCCTGTAAGCCGGATTCTGTTCTCTTCAATTTACATTAAAGAGCCCTTATCATTTATCTGGACCATTTGTTGCCAAATAGTTCTATCTACCTACCCTCTTACGTTGGGCGGGAACCCTCGAATGTAAGTTTACGTGGTATTTCACCGCATAGAGTTTACACGATTTCACTACAGCATTACCTGTACATCCTTTCTGTTGCACTAGTCCTATCGTATAGCACGAGCTATACGACGACGGCCGTTAGCCGCTATGCTTCCCTGTGGTGTCCGGACTTTCCTCCCATCAACGAATTGATGCGCGATAAGGCGGCCTGCGCTGCAAAAATACTCCAATGTTAATAAATAGCGTAAAATAGGGAAGTCTATTTTTTAAAAAGCGGAAGCAGGTTTTTATATTTGTTTGAATATGGAGCACTTCATAGTTTCGGCAAGAAAATACCGGCCTACTCAGTTCGAGGACGTGGTAGGACAACAGGCGATCACCAATACGCTGGACAATGCTATTGCAAACAACCATCTCGCCCAGGCCTTGTTATTTACCGGACCAAGGGGCGTTGGTAAGACTACCTGTGCACGTATACTGGCTAAAAAGATAAACCAGGACGGAACCGAAAAGGAAGATGAAGATTTTGCCTTCAATATATTCGAGCTGGATGCGGCCTCTAATAATTCGGTGGACGATATACGAAATCTTATCGATCAGGTTCGTATACCACCCCAGGTTGGGAAATACAAGGTGTATATAATAGACGAGGTACATATGCTGTCCTCGGCTGCCTTCAACGCCTTCTTGAAGACTCTTGAAGAACCCCCCAGACATGCCATTTTTATTTTGGCCACCACCGAAAAACACAAGATCATTCCTACTATTTTATCGAGATGTCAGATCTTCGATTTCAGGAGGATCACGGTTCAGGATATAAAACAGCACCTGGCGAAAGTTGCCACTTCCGAAGGAATTGAAGCCGAAGATGATGCACTTCATATCATTGCCCAGAAGGCAGATGGTGCTCTTAGGGATGCGCTTTCTATTTTTGACAGGGTGGTGAGTTTTGCCGGTAAGAACCTTACTCGGCAGGCGGTTACCGAAAATCTGAATGTCCTGGATTATACATACTATTTTTCAATTACCGATTTGTTGCTGGAGAACAATATTCCACAGTTATTAGTCTCCTACAATGATATTTTATCTAAAGGCTTCGATGGGCATCATTTTATCATGGGCCTTGCATCGCATTTCCGCGATCTTCTGGTATGTAAGAACGAGGATACGGTCGAATTACTTGAAGTTGGTGAACAGGTGAAAAAAATGTACCTGGAACAATCGCAAAAGACAGATGCCTCCTTTCTAGTTGAAGCCATCGAGCTTGCCAATAACTGTGATCTAAAGTATAAATCGAGTAGAAATCCCCGGCTTCTGGTGGAACTATGCCTCATGCAGTTAGGTTCTATCACTAAAAGAGACGAAAAAAAAAAGTCTCAACCTAAGCGCTTTGTAATTCCTCCTTCATTTTTTAAGGGAATTGCTTCTGAAAAGAAACCGGTGGCTAAGTCGAAAGTACCAGCCGATAGCGATATCCCTGTTACTTCGGAAGAATTGATCTCCGAAAAAGTTACCGAGAGCATCCTGCCTTCTCCTTCAGAAGAAAAAATTGAACAACCGCGGGTTATTGAGCGTCCACAGATTCTCGCGGAACGAAATGCGAAGAAGGTCTCTGCACTATCTCTGAAAAGTATTCAGAAAAAACAACAGTTAAAAAAAGAACTGATCGCCAATCAACCGGATCAGGAAAATCTTCCCGTTACAGATTTCACAGAAGAAGAAATGCAGACGGCCTGGGCAGATTATGCAAAAAAAGTTGAAACCGACGGCAAGTACAACCTCCTCTCCCACCTCACTATGGGAACTCCGAAACTTGACGGTACTCTTATACATCTCGTCTTCCCAAATGACACCATTAGAGTTGAAGTAGAACGGGCTAAATTCGAATTACTTGGTTTCCTTCGGGATAAATTACAGAATTACGAGATCGACCTGTCCATAGAAGTGAACGAAGAGGAAACCAAGCGTTATGCGTACACCGCCCGTGAGAAGTATGAGAAATTAAAGGAAAAAAATCCATTGATCGAAACCCTAAGAAAGGAGTTCGACCTGGATATTTAATTTATTCTATGGAGCAAAAAGACGATGGTACAAAAAAGATGCTGGGCCTTAAACTTCCAACAGACCCGCGTTGGGTGAATATTGTTGAGAAAAATATAGAGGAGATCCTTACAGACCACGCCTATTGTGAGCAGAAGGCCGCTTCTACGGCTATTTCACTTATAGTGTCGTTCCCGGAATATACAGATCTTGTTCAGGATATGATCGCCCTGGTTGAAGAGGAAATGAGTCATTTTAAAATGGTTCACGATCTCATCCTGGAACGTGGTTGGGTAATGGGAAGAGATCGCAAAGATCATTATGTTTCGAAACTTACACAGTTCTTCCCAAAAGGGGGCAGCAGAACAACACAATTAATCCACAGATTGTTATATGCTGCATTGATAGAGGCGAGAAGTTGCGAACGTTTCCGGTTGTTAAGCGAAGAACTACAGGATAAAAAATTAGCACGTTTTTACAGAAAACTTATGATTAGCGAGGCAAATCACTATACCCTCTTCCTGGGATACGCCCGGAAATATGGGGATAGTGTGGAAGAAGTAAATCGTAAATGGCAGGAACTTCTTAATTATGAAGCAGATATCATGAAGGATCTGGGTAAAGAAGAGACCATCCATGGCTAGAGGTAATTATAAGGAAGTAATTATATAGTTACTTAAAGCGGTACTATAAATAGTCTATGGGATCTGGGAATTTACTTATCTCGCATCTGGATCTCCATCTCTTCCGCTACCTTTTCATTGTATAGGCTTTTTACGATACCATCTGCGAGACCGATCTTAGGAACGTACATATTCTTGGAGCCGCTCCATTTCATGGCTGAAAGATAGATCTTGGTGGCTGGAATGATCACATCTGCCCTATCTGGATTCATTTGTAATTCGAAGATACGTTCGTGATAGGTATAGGATTTTAATTCCTCGTAAAAGCCGGCCAGGTAAAAATAACTTAGCGGTTTGCCTATTTTCTTTTCACTTAGTTTATAGATACTATTAATGTTTCCTCCAGAACCTATACAATTGATCTTACTGTATTTACGAGTGGTCTTTTTGATCCATGTCTTCACATCGTCCCAAATACTTTCGCGAACCATATCATTTAAGATTCGTACTGTTCCCAGTTGAAACGATTTTGAGGTAACCACCTTTCCGTTTGCGAACACTGTAAATTCGGTACTACCTCCACCTACATCCACATATAGAAACACCTTATTATCATCAATAAGTTCTCTAAGATCTGTGGTTGCAATTATGGCAGCTTCGTCGTTCCCATCGATGATCTGAATTTCAACACCGGTCTCTTCCTTGATCCTTTTAGCAATGCTAATACCGTTTCTGGCTTCACGCATGGCCGAAGTGGCACAGGCACGATATCTTGTAACATTATGCGTTTTCATTAATAGAACGTATGCATTCATCGCATCCACCATACGTGTGTAATTCTCTTCCGAAATATTGTCTTTCAAGAAAACATCTGCTCCAAGACGAATAGGAACACGTACCAAAGATGTTTTTTTAAACAAGGTCTTACTGCCCTCCCTTTCTATCACCGTGGCGATAAGAAGTCGGATTGCGTTGGAACCTATATCAATAGCCGCGTATTTATCTATATTCAGCAAATTACTTTAATTTTTGTTGGTAATATTCGTACAATTTAAACTGTGAGCGAATTTGTGGTTTGTCATTTCGCCTGTAATCATTATCCGAATCCTGTGAGATTATCCTTGCTTTCACATTGTCGTTCCAGCAGATCTCGAAGGTGTCGATAAGTTCCTCCTTTATATCCTCGTCGTAAACAGGACATGAGATCTCCACCCTATTGTCGAGGTTACGCCCCATAAAATCTGCTGAGGAAATATAGATTTTAGGATCACCACCATTTTCAAAGATAAATAATCGAGGATGTTCAAGAAATTTATCCACCACACTAATAACCTCGATATTCTCACTCATACCCTCCACTCCCGGGATGAGGCAACATATACCGCGTACGATGAGTTTAATTTTTACTCCTGCCTGACTGGCAGCATAAAGCTTATCGATCATTTTAAAATCTGATAAACTATTGAGTTTTAATCGTATCCCACACGGCAATCCTTGCTCATGGTTTTGTATTTCCTTCTCGATTAGATTGTAGATCGCGTTTCGGGTGTAATGAGGAGACACTATAAGATGCCTGTATTTTTTGATCTGATAGTTTACCTGGAAGAAATCGAAAACTTTATTTATTTCTTTCCCTATCCGCTGGTTGGAAGTGAACAGCGTATAATCTGTATACACTCGGGCAGTAGATTCATTGAAGTTACCTGTGCTAATAAAGGAGTAGCGAGATACTTTCTTATTTTCAAGCCGTTCGATCACACAAGCTTTACAGTGCACCTTTAACCCGGTAACCCCAAATATTAACTTAACTCCTTCGCTTTGCATTTCTTCAGCATAGCCAATATTAGCCGCTTCATCGAAGCGAGCCTGCAATTCTATTTGTACGGTAACATCTTTGCCATTCTTCGCCGCATTGATTAGTGCTCCGGCAATTTGTGAGGACTCGGCCAGGCGGTAAATGGTGATCTTTATCGATTTTACTTTTGGGTCCAGGGCAGCTTCTTTCAGAAACTTTACAACATAGCCAAACGATTGATAAGGGGTATAAAGCAAGTAATCCTTCTCGGCAATTTTCTCCAAAATACTTCCTTCCAGGCTAAGGCCCGGTATTCGAAGCGGTTCTTTTGCCTCGTATAACAGATCTTTTCTACCAAGGCTGGGGAATTTCATATAATCCCTCCTATTGTGATATCTTCCCCCAGGAATAATACTATCAGTGCTATCTATTCCCATTTTGTTCATGAGGAATTCCAGAGTTTCTTTATCGATATTCTTATCATATACAAATCGTACCGGATCGCCCGAGCTGCGTTTTTCCACACTACGGGATATCTTCTCAAGGAAACTTCTACTTAGGTCACTATCGATATCCAATTCGGCATCCCTGGTTATCTTGATCATATGTGCCGTAATACTCTCATAATTAAAGATGCTGAAGATATTACCAAGACATCGTCTAATAAGATTATCGAGCATTATGAGGTATTGCTTATCACCTTCGGTGGGTAATTCTACAAAACGGTCTATTTGCCTTGGAATCTCAATGAGGGCATAATTTATCTTCGATTCGAAAGTGACGTCTTCTTTAGACATTTTCATTCTCACCGCCAGATAGGCTGCGCTATCTTTTAATTTTGGAAATTCCTCTAGCTCCCCGATCATGATGGTAACAAGCGAAGGGCTAACCTTTTGAATAAAGAAATCGAGAACATATTTATCCTGTTCCGGACTTAGTTCGGTTTCATCAATAATATAGATATTCTCCTTCTGAAGTTCTTCCTGAATGCTATTGAGAATACTGAGGCTTGTTGCCTGTTGTTCTATCACGGTTTGAGTGATCTCTTCCAGCAATTCGGTGGCCGATATTCCTCCCAATACCCTGCGTCCTCCTTTGCCCGCCTCTACAATTCGTTTAATGGTAGCATACCGAACTTTGAAAAATTCGTCCAGATTGTTTGAAAATATACCTATAAATCGAAGCCGTTCAATAAGTGGAACAGTTTTGTCCTCGGCTTCCTGAAGCACCCTGGCATTAAATTGGAGCCAGCTAAGTTCACGGTTTCTATACAGGTTTTTAGCTACTTTGGAAGTTTTCGACATGCAGGTTATTCTTTAAGATGTCTTGGAAAGATCATTGATTTGGTCTTACCCGTGGTGATGTCCTTCCAGGAATCGACCGGGAATTTGATCATTACAAATCCACTTGTGGGTAGGTTATCAATATATTCATTTCCAAGCATATTTACTATAGACGTGAAGGCGTGATTATGACCAACGATCATTACCCTATCCAGCGAATCGTCCAGGTTCTTGATGATCTCCATCACACCTTGCCCGCTAAAGTCGTACAGATCGTGATTAAGTACGAAATCCTTATCACTAATCCCAAACGCATTCTTAAAATACATTGCTGTAGTTTGAGCCCTGTTAGCATCGCTGGTTATGATCTTTTGCGGCGGTTTATGCTCTGCCTGTGCCTTTTCGGAAACAAGGGTAGCATCATTATGCCCTCTTTTTTTTAGAGGTCTCTGGTGGTCTGGCAGATCGTATTTCCAGGACGATTTGGCATGACGGGCCATGTAAAGTGTTTTCATGTAAGCTAATTTTTAAGGTTGTAGTCTGTTAATAATCCAGTCTGAATCTTTAAGTAGGTATTGAATCCTGTCGTGCAGCCTGTTGGGCCTTCCCTGCCAAAATTCGAAGGAGACCGGTCTTACCAAATAACCGCCCCAGTCTTTTGGACGTTCCACCTCTTTGTTCTTATATTCTTTTTCCAGCTTTACCAACTGCTCTTCAAGTTCTTTCCTACTTTCGATAGTGGCGCTTTGATTGGACACCACAGCGCCTAACTGACTCCCCTTGGGCCGGGAATGAAAATAGTTATCAGAATCTGCTTCGGAAGTTCGTTCGGCAGTCCCTTTGATAATCACCTGGCGCTCCATATTAGGCCAGAAGAAAGATAAACTCACCTTAGGATTATTGGCAATCGATCTTCCCTTTTCGCTGTTGTAATTGGTGTAAAAGTAAAAACCGTATTCATCGTATTTTTTTAAGAGTACCACCCTGCCTTTAGGGAAACCATCACCACCAATGGTGCTAAGTGTCATGGCATTTACCTCGTCCACACCACCAGACTCTTGCACATCGTAAAACCAGGTGCGGAATTGTTGCATAGGATTGGGATCCACCGAGGTGCAGGATAATTCTCCTTTCTCATAGGTTTTTCTGTAATCATGAAGATTGTCTCTCATGCCAAAAACTTTATTACGCAAGTTACGAGTTTTGGAAAAGCTGTGAAAAGATGAAAGAATTAAATCTGGGTTAAAATTTAAAGGTTTTGCCATCCTCAGACAGCTCTACATTATCAAAGACATTCTGAGCTTCCCTACGGAAATCTTCCAGATCTTTATATCGGCCTGAATAATGCCCCAGTATAAGGGTTCCCGCTTCTGCCTTCTTAGCGATTACAGCTGCTTCCTTAGCCGTGCTGTGTTTTGTGGCCTCGGCCAAATGTTGGTGAGACTCAAGGAAAGTTGACTCGTGATATAAGACAGTAACCCCTTTAATTTGGTCCACTATCTTTGGTAGATATGCGGTATCGCTACAATAGGCATAAGATACCGGTGGGTCCGGCGGATGAGTTACAGTCTCGTTCTTAATGAGCACTCCATCCCTGTTTTCGATGTCGTGCCCTTGTTTCGCTTTAGAAAAGTAGCTGTTGTCAATTCGGGATTTAACGGCCGCGTCCAGATTTAATTTACGCTCTCCTGGCTTTTCGCGAAAAAGAAAACCATTGGTGTACACCCTGTGATCTAATGGAATGGTCTCTACACTAACCTTTTCGTCCTCAAAAAGCGTTTCAGGAGATTTCGAGCTTAATTCATGAAAAATAAGATTGTAATTGGTCCAGCTGTTTCCCAGCTTTAATTGAAGTACGATGGCTTCTTTTATTCCTTCCGGTCCATAAATATGCAGATCGACTTCTCTACCTAATAGCCTGAAAGTTGAAATAAGACCTACGAGTCCGAAGAAATGATCTCCATGTAAATGTGAAATAAAGATATTACGTATACGTGAGAATTTCACTTTAAGCTTACGCAGTTGGACCTGTGTTCCTTCTCCACAATCAATAAGAAACAGGTGGCCTCTCATCTCCAGAACTTGTGCTGTAGGGTGAGCACTGGTTCGGGGAGTAGCGGAATGACAACCAAGAATGGTAAGGTTCATATTGAACTGCGGGATATGATGATGTGTTTATCTGCTCTAAAATCCAAGATCACGTTCTATTTCTTCCATTTCGATAATATCTGCGGCTTCTTGTGCCGTGGGAACAACAATGAGTTCGGTGGGAATGGTGTCTGGGTCGAGGGTTGAAGAGATCAAGACGAACGATTGCTTTGTAGCCCTGTGTTTATTGGATGTTTTTAGAAAATACAAGAGTTCTTCAAGGGTAAGTGCCAGGTAATTGGTAAGATCGATCACCACGTTCTGACCTTTAAATTTTTTTAATATCTGAAATTCAAGAAAAGAAGCAAATTCTTTTAGATCATCGTGGTCGTCTGCCAGGACCACATAGTTTTCGTAATTTTTAATTTTCATTATGCTGAATTTTTGATGCCAGCAGATATAATACAGCCATCCTGATGGCTACCCCATTTTGAACCTGCTCCAGGATGATCGCCTGCTTGCTGTCGGCCACGTCGCTGGTTATTTCTACACCACGATTAATAGGCCCCGGGTGCATGACAACAATTTCTTTGCCAAGACTATCCAACAGTGCCTTATTGACACCATATTGCTGAGTATATTCCCTTGTTGTTGGAAAATAACTAATCTCCATTCGCTCATTCTGAACCCGCAACATATTGGCTACATCACACCATTCTAAAGCCTTGCGAAGATTCCCTTCATAAGACACACCTAGTTTTTCTATATATTTAGGTATAAGCGTTTTAGGGCCACACACTTTAACTGTAGCTCCAAGTTTCTGCAAAGCAAAAATATTGCTCAATGCTACCCTTGAGTGAAGAATATCTCCCACGATTACCACCTTTTTACCAGATACGCTTTTTAGTCTTTCCCGAATCGAGTAACAGTCTAACAGGGCCTGGGTTGGATGTTCATGAGCCCCATCGCCAGCGTTCACGATACTGGCGTCTATATGTTTAGAAAGAAACACCCCTGCACCTGGATTAGGGTGTCGCATAACGACCATATCCACTTTCATGGACAGGATATTGTTTACAGTATCTATAAGGGTTTCTCCTTTAGTAAGAGAAGATGAGGCCGCGGAGAAATTAATAACATCTGCAGAGAGTCTTTTCTCTGCCAATTCGAAGGAAAGACGGGTGCGGGTACTGTTTTCGAAAAATAGATTAGCGATGGTTATATCGCGAAGTGAGGGGACTTTTTTTATGGGCCTGTTGATCACTTCCTTAAAATGATCGGCGGTTTCGAAGATCAGGTTTATATCATCTTCGTTGATGTATTTAATTCCTAATAAGTGATTTACACTTAATTCGCTCATATTAATTACTAATTAGATACACTGCGTCCTCACCATCCTGTTCTTTCCAGCACACTTTTACTTTTTCTTTATTGATTGCATCTACCTGACGGCCTCTATAATCCGGCTGAATAGGTAAATGACGGCTAAATCTTCTGTCTATGAGGGTTAATAGTTCGATCTCTGTAGGTCTGCCAAAAGATTGAATGGCGGTAAGTGCCGACCGAATACTTCGCCCGGTATACAGTACATCGTCTATAAATACCACCTTCTTGTCTTCCAATATAAAGTCTATCTGGGTGGTGTTAGCTTCCAGCGGCTTATCTCCCCTTCTGAAATCGTCTCTATAAAAGGTAATATCCAGACATCCCAAGCGGATATTCTTGATTTTATAATCCTTTTCGAGCATTATTTTCAGGCGTTCGGCGAGATACACCCCTCGTGGCTGGATCCCAACGAGTACGGTGTCTTGAAAGTTATCGTGGTTTTCAATTAATTGGCAAGCCAGTCGATGAAGGGCGATGTGCACTTCGGTTGCGTTTAGTAACACTTTTTGGCTCATACAGTAGATCTGAATCGTATTCAGGGTACAAAAGTAAGTGTTTTTGTATAATTAATTGCAACTGCCCGGGAATTGTTGCTTAGTAAGGGTGCTGAAACGGGTGGATGCTGAATCAAGTTCAGCATGACAAAAGGGGTTGGCTTCGGATTAAGTAGATGGTGAAACGGGTGGATGCTGAATCAAGTTCAGCATGACAATGGTGATGGTGGTTGAATCAAATGGATGCTGAAACGAGTGGATGCTGAATCAAGTTCAGCATGACAAAGGGGGGTTGGGTGTGGATTGAGTGGATGCTGAATCGAGTTCAGCAGGACATAGAGGATTGTTGGGTGGTGCGATGCGTTAGGGATTGAGGCAAATACCCCGCCGCAGGTGTGTATAGCCGAAAGCCCGCCCGTGAAGCAGACGTGAAGTGAGCTATGCTCTACTTCATCGTCACTACACGGGAACGCCCAAAATAAAAAGCCCCTCATTACTGAAGGGCTTTTGGTATATAGCTTAAATGGTGGGCTTATTTCTTCTTGCCTTCCATTTTATCTTTGATCTCCTGTAGTTTTGCGTTCGCATCACCTAAGGTTGGTTTCGCTTCTTCCGCTTGCTTGGCAGCAGTTTTAGCTGCCTGCTTAACGATCTTAGCTTCTTCTTCCTTATGAATGGTCATGTGAGACGCAACTACCTTTTTAAAGTCCTTATTGAACTCTATGATCTGGAATTCGGCTTCTTCTCCTTTTTTAAGGTCGGTACCGTCTTCTTTCTCCAGGTGACGTTTTGGTACGAAGGCAGTGATATCCTCGTTGAAATTGATCACAGCACCTTTATCTACCATCTCGTCGATAGCTGCGGTGTGCTTCGTTCCAACGGCGAACTCGTCTTCGTACTTATCCCAAGGGTTTTCGGTGGTTTGCTTGTGTCCAAGGCTTAGTTTACGGCCTTCCACATCAAGTTCTAATACCACAACCTCCAGCGTATCTCCAATATTGGTGAACTCACTTGGGTGTTTCACTTTCTTGGTCCAGCTCAGGTCACTGATATAGATAAGACCATCGATCCCTTCTTCCAGTTCTACGAACACACCAAAGTTGGTGAAATTACGAACGATCCCTTTGTGTTTGCTTCCAACAGGGTACTTCTTGGTAATATCGGTCCATGGATCTGGAGTCAATTGCTTGATACCAAGACTCATTTTGCGTTCTTCTCTATCAAGAGTAAGGATCACAGCTTCAACTTCGTCTCCAACATTCACAAAGTCTTGTGCACTTCTAAGGTGAGTAGACCATGACATCTCACTCACGTGGATAAGGCCTTCAACACCTTCGGCTACTTCGATAAAGGCACCGTAGTCTGCAATAACCACTACTTTACCTTTTACTTTGTCTCCTACTTTTAGTTCTTCACCAAGCGCATCCCACGGATGTGGATTAAGCTGCTTTAAACCAAGTTGTATACGAGTTTTGTCCTCGTCGAAGTCCAGTATTACCACGTTTAGTTTCTGATCGAGTTCTACGATCTCGTTCGGGTGGTTGATACGTGACCATGATAGGTCAGTAATATGTACAAGTCCGTCTACACCTCCAAGGTCTACGAATACACCGTAAGAAGTGATGTTTTTAACAACACCTTCAAGAACTTGTCCTTTTTCAAGCTGGGCAATGATCTCTTTCTTTTGTTCTTCAATATCGGCTTCGATAAGCGCTTTGTGAGAAACCACCACATTCTTAAATTCATGGTTGATCTTCACCACCTTGAATTCCATGGTTTTTCCAACGTAAATATCGTAATCGCGTATTGGCTTCACATCGATCTGCGATCCCGGAAGGAAAGCTTCGATACCAAATACGTCTACGATCATACCACCTTTTGTACGACATTTTACATATCCGTTTACGATGGTACCTTCGTCATGAGCTGCATTTACGCGATCCCATGCTTTGATGGTTCTTGCTTTTCTGTGTGATAGGATTAACTGTCCGGTGCTGTCTTCACGTACATCGATCAATACTTCCACCTTATCACCTACTTTAAGATCCGGATTGTAACGGAACTCGTTAAGTGATACTACACCTTCACTTTTTGCATTGATGTCGATAATAGCATCGCGGTCTGTGATATGGATCACTTCCCCTTCCACTACTTCGTCATCTAAAGTGTCTACAAAATTCTCGGCAACGAGCTTCTCGAATTCTTCAAGTTTCCCGTCTTCGATAGGGTCTATTCCCTCTTCGTAGTTGTGCCAGTTAAAATCTTTAAGGAATTTGTCAGGATTGCTTTCTTTAAGCGATACTTCCTGTTTTGGTTGTTCTGCTGCTACTTCTTCGGTAGCGGCTTCAGGTTTTGCCTCTGCTTTGGCAGCTTTGGCTTTAGTTTTTGTTGCTTTTTTAGCTTCTGCTTTTTCAGCCATTTCTAAAGTAAAGTTTCTTTTATGCTACTAATGAACCTATAAGAAACTATTTTGTATTCTGTGTTCCTCTCAGGTAAGTTGCGGAGATCCCACAGAAGGGTTTTTGTTTTGTTTTTCTCTTCCTTTTGTACCTGATTAACCGCCAAAAGGACGGCAAAAGTAATGCTTTTGTTTTGATATTCAAAGGGTTTCCTAACTCTTTTGTATTTTTTCTGAAGTAAATAATCCAGGCTAAAACGCTGTTATTTAAGCAAATAAGCGTAATTTTATCTTTGGCTCCCTAATTATTTCAGACGTATAAACTGGAATATTATGAGCAAATACCTTGAAACTGCGTCCGAACTGGCCAAAGGCCTGCATATGTTATTTAGGAATCTTACTCTTGGAAGGTTTCTGAAATGGATCATCAGTCTCCTGTTGATAGGGGGAATAATCTTCTTCGTTTTTGAAAGTTTCTTCAGTTCCTCTTATTATTACGATCGTATCGACCGAAAAATTGAGATCATAGAGAAAGTACAGGCCATTAGTGGCGGGGATAGTTTGATAGCTGTGCGCACAAATAAAGAGTTAATGGAAGTTTTGGAGGAGCTTGATAAGCCAAAAACCAAGCTTATAGACCTTTCCGACGTGAATATTACAGTAACCCAGGCCTTTACCGAAGGATTGATTAAGTTCCTGTCTGCTATTTTTATCCCGCTCATTATAATGTATAGTTCCAGGAAGGATCCGGACTATGGGGACATTGTGATAGGAGCTATTGCTTTTATAGTGGTGTTTGGGACCATTGCTGTATTTATCCCTACTATACGAAGTGTCTGGATCAATTTTTTAATCATCCCTGTGGTACAAATCATAGGATTAGCTATTCTTGCAGTTTTTCAGCGAAAGCAGCAAAATCACTCCGAGACCCCATAAATAATAGTATTGCCCCCCTATTTTTCCTTCTAAAGATTGTTAAAATTTGTTAAAATAGTACTATGTATTACAAAGTACTGTAACAATTTACCTGCCGCGTCGTCTACTTAATACATCGATCGAATAAATCAATTTAAAAACGAACAATAACAACTAAAAACAACAGTCATGAGAACATTAGATTCAAACACCTTAACCGAAAAACCCAAAACAAGTTTGGGATTTGCCTGGAACTCTAAGAGACGTTACAGATAATTAATTCAAATTATAACAACCCGCCACAAAAGTTAAACTAACGTGGCATTTAAAACAACAACCATGAGAACTTTAAATTCGAACACTTTAACAGAAAAGCCTAAATCCAGTTTTGGATTTACCTGGAACATGAAAAGACGCTATCGTTAAATAGCCACTTTAGACCAAAAACTAATTAAATAATTTACCATGAACATTGCAAGAAACATCCATACGATCATGAAGCAGGAATGGCAGCGAAAGGACCTGTTTCAGCTAAAACAAATGCAAGACGCATTTATGCGTACAGATATGGCGATGCCGGGAAAGCCATATATTTCTTAATACCGGACTTATATAGTTATTAGTTAAAGTTAGCCAGATTAAACCACCCTTTACGGGGTGGTTTTTTTGTTACCCCTCCCCTTACAACGTTTCTTTGCAACTATATTTCTTCTGCTTATATCTTCATTCTAAGGTGCAACCGGAAAAGTAATATTGAAACCATATTGGATAAAGATCGGCGTTATAAATTCTATTTTAAGAATCACGCTCTGGGGAACCCTAGCTGTGGGAATTACTGCCTTGATAGGCTATCTCTTTGGAGTTAATGTATAAAAAAAACAGCCTTTTCAGGCTGTTTTACCATTTATTTTCGGAATAACTTAATCGAGGATGATCTCTCCATACTTTACAATAGTTCCGTCAATACTGGACCATGAAAAGGTTCCTGCACTTTCCGGCTGACAAAGTAAGTAATTCATATAGGAGGAAGTATTAGGGTCGTAACTTAGATTCCATTTCGCCATTCCATTGGCAAAGGCTGTAGTTTGGTAATCGCTTATTGTGAAGCCGGAAGTTCCGAAGGAATTTAAAGTAGGCACATAATTACCGTTTCCTAAACAAACCGAGGCGTTATACGAGTCGAAATCGAAATCCTCGAAGAATTCACCCAAATACACTACCATCACCGAGGTTATTCCATCACCACCATTTCCATTAGGGCTACTAATTGTTCCATCTGCTATAAGGCTCCATGTACCTGTAAATGCCGGGTTACCTGTCTCGGTAAACACAGCAGTTGCGCTACTGGCCATATTATAACTCATACTTTTAACCACTTGTGAAAAATAGTTCTGGCTGTTTAAAACCAAATCATGGATCTGTGGATTGTTACTATCGGTTACATCGATGATAAATGATCCGGCATCTCCTGTAAATTCATACACTGTAGGCACAGTAGATTTGATCATGAATTGTGGCTTGAGTTTGAAAGCCATTTCTTCACCGGACACCAACTCTATAAGCGCATAATAGTTGGCGTTATTTGCCAAATTGATCCAAATTTTACCTCTTGAGGTAGAATTGGCCGCGGCAACTACGCCGTGGTAGAGGCCCTTCTTACTGGTGTCGTAGGATTTATTTGGCAACTCATCCTTCAATAGGATAGCATCAGCTAACAAATTGGAATCTGTTTCCATGATATCCTGATCCTGAGAGCAGGAAGCAAGAAATATCGTGGCACATAATAATGCATAAGCAGGAATTAAGCGTTTCATTTGTAGGAATTTAGGGGCTAATTAGGCCCAAATCAACGCTTTTCTGAGATAAAATGCAAATTTAATCGATGAAATCACCTATAAATACATGATTTTCTTACAATTATATCGTGAGGAGGGTTATATTCTGCCTGCAATTCGGTCTTTTGCCAATTGAAGTATGGTGTGAAATTGATCTTCGATATTTGTTTCGGTATTGTCGATCTCGATGGCATCTGTTGCCTTCCGGAGCGGAGAATCCTCTCTATGGGTATCTATATGATCCCGTTCATTCACATTGTCCAGGACTTCTTCGTAGGAAATATCGGCTCCCCTGTCGCGAAGTTCGATATATCGCCTATTGGCGCGCACTTCTGCAGAGGCGTTCATGAAAATCTTTAATTCGGCATTTGGAAATACTACTGTTCCAATATCTCGACCATCCATAACCACACCTTTGCCCTCACCCATGGCATGTTGCAATTTTACCAGTTTTCTACGTACTTCGGGAACTGTGGCGATAGGGCTCACAAATTCGGATACTTCCAGGGTACGGATGTGTTCCTCCACATTCTCGTTATTCAGGTAAATTTCGGCTTTTCCGTTTTTATTCTTTCTGAATTCCAGGGCGATCCCGGGTAAGGCTTCAACGAGCGCATTTCTATCAAACTTTTCTTCAGAAATAAACCCTTTCCGAAGCGCATACAAGGTGACCGCTCTGTACATTGCACCGGAGTCTACATATACATAGTCCAGCCAGTCTGCCAATTGCCTCGCAACGGTACTTTTACCTGTAGAAGAATAACCATCGATAGCAATTGTAATTTTCCTCATTACTGAAGATTGATATTTAGTCCAAAATTACTTGTAGAAGCGGCCGTGCTATACTTAGCGTACGAATAACTTAAACGCAGCTTATTTAAGCGCAGCGAAAACCCGGCACTTAAGCCGGCAAAAGCCCTCCGATCTACGATCCTTAGTTCTTCGGCCCTTCTTAAATTATACCCCAGGCGTATATTGAAGCCGGATTCCGGGAAGAGTTCGATCCCCAGTATCATGTGCCGAAAAGCATTGTCTATAAAGTTAATCTTTTCCTTCTGTACATTTCCCTCAAGATCTGTGATTTCGCGATCGGGATTAGAAAAAGCCACATTCCAGCGCTGCATATTGTCCAGGGTGAAATGCCAGCGAATAGGTATATTTTGTAGTGTTTGAGAGATTCCGAAGATCAGTTCAAATGGTAAGGGCTCGTAAACCGAATCGTAAGGAGTGAATTGTGTACCAATATTCCTGGCCACCCCTGTAATGTGTAGATCCCAGTCTTCGTATACATACATCACCCCTATGTCGATCGCTCCCCCAAAGGAAGAGTACTGCTCGAGGGTCGATGAAATTAATTTGATGTTTGCGCCTATATGAAAATTAGTGAAGGCAATATTTCGAGCATGACCAAAGGAAACAGCTACTTCTCCCCCAGTGAAACTACTGGTTGGATTCCCAAATTCGTCGTAACCATCAAACTTCCCGTAATTTATATATGTTACTCCTGCATGAAGTACCTGGGTTCGCCGGTCCCACATATAGGCATAGGCCGCAGTACCGTAATTCACATCGCCTATATAATTGGTATAATTAAGGGACAGTTGATTATCCATGGCCGGGTTGATACTGGCCGGATTGAATAAGGCCTGTGTTACGTCCCAGTCGTAATTGGTTACAGTTTTCCCTCCTAAAGCAGCTTGTCGCGGAGAATTAACAAGGTTAAGAAATTGATAGGTTGATCGTCCACCCACCTGCGCCAACGTAGTTACCGATATAAACAATGCTAAAACGTAAAAAACCCTTTGGTGCATGGAGCGTGAGATTCTTTTCCCTGAAAACATAAACGACTGCAAGTATAATTTATTTTTAGCGGAGCACGAAATGATTAACCTTTAAAATACACCCCCGAAATTCCCTAAAAAAGCGCCTGTGTTTTCAATCAAATCAAACCATACTGTGTTGTATTTACATGAATTAAACTACATGGATCTATGGCGTAATGTGATTGTCCTGACGGGCTACCAACCCTATTGCAGATAAACCATTGTATCTATAACTGAATTTGATATGTTGCCGGCAGGTCCGTGTTGAAAATTGTGAAAAACAAATCTCGAGCTCAGCCTAGAGCTTTTTAGCATTCTTCACTTTCTGATTGGTAAGTGCTACATCCAATACTTCGTCCATGTCCTTTACATAATGAAAGGTAAGCCCTTTCAGGTATTCCGGTTTTATTTCCTCAATATCACGCCTGTTATCTTCACATAGCATGATCTCCTTGATACGCGCACGTTTAGCGGCCAGGATCTTTTCTTTGATCCCTCCCACCGGAAGCACTTTACCTCTTAAAGTGATCTCTCCCGTCATTGCCAAACTCTTCTTTACTTTTCGCTGAGTGAATAAGGAGACCAAGGAGGTTAACATCGTTATCCCTGCACTTGGTCCGTCTTTAGGCGTAGCCCCTTCAGGAACATGAATATGTACATTGTATTTCTCGAATATATCAGGAGAAAGTCCTAGTTTTTCGGCATTGGATTTAATGAATTCCAGCGCTATGGTGGCCGATTCCTTCATCACTTTTCCAAGGTTTCCGGTCATGGTAAGCTGCCCTTTGCCTTTAGACAGAATAGACTCTATAAATAATATATCCCCACCAACCGAGGTCCAAGCCAGGCCGGTTACTACACCTGCTACTTCATTATTCTCGTATTTATCGCGTTCCATACGCGGCGCTCCTAGTACTTCTATGATCATTTCGTTGGTTACCTTCACTTCGTACGGTTCTTCCATCGCAATTTTCATGGCGGCATACCTAACCATCTTGGCTATCTGTTTCTCCAGACCACGTACACCACTCTCACGTGTATACCCCTCAACTATCTTTTCTAATTGTGGTTTGGCGATCTTAAGATGTGCTTTAGTTAGGCCGTGTTCTTTTAATTGCTTCGGAAGCAGATGTTTCTTAGCGATCTCAACCTTCTCCTCGATCGTATACCCGGAAACCCTGATGATCTCCATTCGGTCTCTTAGGGCCGGCTGAATGCTGCTTAAACTATTGGAAGTGGCGATAAACATCACCTTAGACAGATCGTAACCAAGTTCGAGGAAATTATCGTAAAAATCGTTGTTTTGCTCCGGATCTAACACCTCAAGCATGGCCGATGACGGATCCCCCTGATGGCCCATAGAAAGCTTATCGATCTCGTCCAATACAAAAACCGGATTAGAAGTGCCCGCTTTCTTGATATTTTGAACAATTCGGCCAGGCATAGCCCCAATATAGGTTTTCCGGTGTCCGCGAATCTCTGCCTCGTCCCTAAGTCCGCCAAGGGACATCCTCACGTAGTTTCGTCCCAAGGCTTCGGCTATCGATTTACCAAGAGAGGTTTTCCCCACTCCGGGAGGACCATACAGGCACAAGATGGGAGATTTCATATCATTCCGTAGCTTAAGCACAGCCAGGTATTCGATTATGCGTTTTTTCACATCTTCCAGTCCATAATGATCCCTGTCTAGTATCTTTCGAGCGCGTTTTAGATCGAACTTATCCTTGCTATATTCATTCCAAGGGAGATCCAGAATAAGTTCCAGGTAATTCCGCTGGATACTGAATTCGGCCACCTGCGGATTCATACGCTGCATTTTTGCCAATTCCTTATCGAAATGCTCTTTAATACTAGCATCCCATTTCTTGGTCTTGGCCCGGCTTCGCATTTCCTCAATTTCCGCTTCAGAAGAATTTCCTCCTAGTTCCTCCTGAATGGTCTTCATCTGCTGCTGTAAGAAATATTCACGTTGTTGCTGACTAATATCGCTCTCAACCTTGGATTGGATATCTTGTCTTAGAGATAGCTTCTGAATTTCCAGGTTCATATATCGCAGTGTTTCCAGAGCGCGATCCTTGAGGTCGTTGATCTCAAGAAGCTTCTGTTTCTCCGCCACACTGATATTGAGGTTGGAGGATACGAAATTTACCAGGAAGCTGGTGCTTTCAATGTTTTTAATGGCAAATGCGGCTTCGGAAGGAATATTGGGACTATCCTTTATGATTTCCAGCGCCATTTCTTTTATAGAATCTATGATGGCCTTGAACTCCTCATTGTCCCGGGCCGGGCGTGCCTCTGCGACTTCTTGTATAGTAGCCGTCATATAAGGATCTGTGGTGATCACTTCGTTGAGTTCGAAGCGCTTTTTCCCCTGGATGATTACGGTGGTATTTCCATCGGGCATTTTTAGCACTCTTAATATTTGTGCCACGGTGCCTATTCTGTTTATATCCTGTATTTCCGGTTCTTCCTTTGCCTCTTCCTTTTGAGAGACCACACCAATAACTTTATTTCCCTGATTGGTTTCGTTAATAAGCTTTATAGACTTATCTCGCCCGGCGGTGATCGGGATCACCACTCCCGGGAATAAAACAGTATTTCGCAAAGGCAGAATGGGCAGCACCTGAGGCAGGTCCTCTTTATTCATAGCGTCTTCATCTTCCGGAGTCATTAAGGGAATAAGATCTGCATCTTCGGTGAGATCCTGAAATGACAAACTGTCCACTGTCGTTAATTTCGTTTTAGCCATAATATGTTTTAAGACATTGTGTCACAATCTACGGATACCACAATGTTACTTTCGGTTTTATATTCGTTCAAACTCACGGAACCCCTTGTTTTTAAGGGATTCTCGACTTCATAGTTATTACCTTAGGTCAATTGTTATGCCATTTGGAAAAAAATTATTAACCCAGGTGTAACAAATTACCTAGAGGGTTATCTTTAGGGTAAACATATGTTTTTTAATTGACGCTAACCACTCAAAATATTAATACGTTACTCGTTCTTTGTAAACAGGGAAATCAGTTAGCCCAGATGGAAGTTTACAAAAGGTACCAGCAGGCCATGTTTAATATTTCACTGCGAATTGTGAAAGATAAGGCTGAAGCCGAGGACATCATGCAGGAATCTTTTATAACAGCTTTCAATAAACTGGATACTTTTAAAGGGGAAGCTTCTTTCGGTGCCTGGTTAAAACGAATTGTGATCAACAATAGTTTAACCCAATATCGAAAATTGAACCGTTACATAATGGTTTCAGATGAGGGCATTTCAGAAGAAACAGAAGAAGATCAATACGAAACCGATTTTGAAGACTATTCTGGTATCAAGGCTAAGAAACTGCTGGAATGTATGGGTGAATTGCATGAGAGTTATCATAGAATTTTGAACCTGCATTTCATTGAAGGATACGATTATGAGGAATTATGCGAAATATTAAATATCAGCTATGCAAATTGTCGTACCCTGATATCCCGTGCAAAGGAGAGTTTACGTAAAAAGTTAACACAAGCAATATGAAAAAAGATACTATTGAAACGCTATTTGAAAACCTGGAGGGGACGTTTGATGTGCACCAGACACCTCATGGACATGAAAAACGGTTTATGGATCGTTTAAATGCCCAACAGGAAAGCAAATTGAGCCGAAACTGGTGGAAACCTTTATCGATCGCAGCTTCGGTAGTTATTATTCTGGTGCTTGGCTTTACATTTTTGAAAAGCCCGGAGCAATCTCGAGAATTAGCAAGTGTTTCTCCGGAAATGGAACAAACACAGACTTTTTTCGTCTCAGCCATCAACAACGAGATCGATAAGCTAAAAAGTTTCGAAACTCCCGAAACCAAAGCTATGATCGACGACGCATTAAATAGAATAACCAACCTTGAAGAGGAATACCAGCAATTAAAGCTGGATCTTGTGGAAAGTGGAAATGATAAGAGGGTAATTTATGCCATGATCGCCAATTTCCAAAACAGGATCGACCTGCTTGAGCAGGTGGTTTCTATCGTCGAGGAAGTAAAAACCCTTAAAACGAATGAAAATGAAATTACTATTTAAATCCCTGATAATACTTTTAATGTTGCCGGTTATGGCGACAGCTAACGAAAAATTTAAAGGTAAGTATACCAAGACCAAAACGCTGAATAAAGAATACAGCGTAAATCGAAACGCAGCATTACAGGTTTCTAATTCTTATGGAAATATAGAAGTAACCACCTGGAATGAGAACAGAACTGTAATCGAAGTGACCATCACCACCAACGGTGATGATGAGGAGAAAGTTCAGAAACGATTAGACGAAATTAGTGTGGATTTCTCGGGGACGGCTTCCAAAGTAACGGCCAAAACTGTTTTTGGTGGAAATAAGAGTTCCTGGAATCTCTGGGGTAAGAAGAATAATGTCCATATGGAAATTAATTATTCGATAAAGCTTCCCGTAACCAATTCGGTAGACCTTTCCAACGATTATGGAGCTATAAGGTTGAACCGCCTGGAGGGTAATGCTAAGATCAACTGTGATTACGGCCAGATAGTAATTGGCGAACTTATGGCAGATGATAATTATCTGAATTTTGATTACACCAATAACTCAACAATTTCCTATATGAAGAGTGGCCGTATCAATGCAGATTACTCTGGATTTTCCATCGATAAGGCCGAACGCCTTGAAATAAATGCCGATTATACGAAATCTGAGATCGGTGAGGTTACCGACATTAATTACAATAGTGATTATGGAAAATTTGAAGTAGGTAAAGCGAAAAATCTGGTGGGAAGAGGAAGTTATATCCCTAATAAAATAGGCACGATCACCGGATCGCTTAATCTAAATTTGGATTATGGGTCCATCAATGTGGAACGTCTGGCTTCCTCGGTAAAGACAGTGATGATTAAATCTGATTATACAGCCGTGAAATTAGGCTATGACAGCGGATTGAATTTTGATTTTGTGGTAAAGTTATCTTACGCAGGATTTAATCACAGCGATGGTCTTAATATTACTACCAGTGATAAGAGCATATCCGACAAATTATACGAAGGATATAACAAAAGCAGGAATTCGGGTAATACCATTAATATAAATTCAACTTACGGTGGTGTAAGTTTAAAACAACAATAACTATCAAAAAACTAACAGTATGAAATCAATGATCAAATTTGTAATTGTGCTATTCCTAGTCCTTATGGGCACTGGAGAAGCAGTAGCCCAGTGGGGTTCAAAGAAAGTTAAAGGTAACGGTAATGTTACTTCCAGAACAGTAAACACTTCAAATTACGATGCCATAAAGAATTTTGGCTCTATAGATGTACATCTGAAAAAAGGTACTGAAGGAAATATCGTGGTGAAAACGGATGAGAATCTGCAGGAATACATTATCGTGGAAGTGGTCGATAATGCATTAAAGATTCGAACCGAAAATAATGTCTCGCTAAGTACCAAAAATGGTATACATGTGTATGTGCCTTTCGACGATATTTCGGAAGTTTCTCTTACAGGTTCGGGTGATGTAGATACCGAAGACCCTATTAATGGTGACGAACTAAAGATCACCCTTACAGGATCTGGTGATGTGGACCTGGCGGTGGCAGCCAATACCGTAAATACTACCCTAACCGGATCGGGCGATGTAGCAGTTCGTGGAACTACCACTAATTTAAACCTTCGAATTACTGGTAGCGGCGATTTTAATGGGAACGACCTACGATCCCAAAATACAGAAGTAACCGTATCCGGATCGGGTGACGCTACCGTTTACGCCAGTAACTTCTTAAAAGCCCGTGTCCATGGTTCTGGGGATGTGGTTTATAAAGGAAATCCCGATAAAAGGGATACCAAAGTCTCTGGTTCCGGAAGAATAAGTATGAACTAGAAAAACAATTTCAAATCAAAAAGAAAACCGCCAGTTCTTTAAAGAGCTGGCGGTTTTATTATTTAAAACAGAATGTTTAAAGTTCTACCGTGAATTCACCATTCGTTAAGCTATAGGTAGTAGGATCTGTACCGCTAAGATCTTCCGCAAAGAACAGGAAGGCCGCTTGTATTGTTCCTCCGGTTGAGAGATCATTGGTTAATACTATAATGCTACCATCTGTAGAAGTATATTCGGCTCCACCAACTTCAGTATAGAATTTCGCTATAGACTCTCCAGGGGTTAACATACTAACAAAATCGTAGCTTCCAGGTGCGAGATCCATTGGAAAACTAATTTCGACCATTTCTCCTGTTTCGCTGTTGTATCCTCTAGCGGTAACAGTTTGAGTACCGGAGAGATCAAATTCGAAGGCGTCTACAAAGTTCGCCATCCAACTTACTCCTTCAATTGTAGCGATCATTGAATTATTAACATTGGTAGCCGCTGGTTCGTAACGAAGTTCGAAAGATCCTTCTGTCACTTCAACCACTGTAGGATCAAATCCTAAGGGGTCTGTTGCCGTAAAAGAGAACGTCGCTACAATTCGTCCTGCCAGGGTATTGAATTCGGTGATCTCTATGGTTCCTGGGTTCGAAGACAGGTCTTCTGTTCCAAGGCCTGCGTTGTATTGTGCAATGAGTTTGGTTCCGTCTGATAACTGTTCCATCGAAAAAGTTCCAACTCCAAGGTCTTCAGGAATATCTATTCTGATCTTTTCGCCCGATGTGTTCAGGGCTATAATATTGATCATCGGAACATTTGAAATAACGTTTCTGGTGGTATTTACCGTCTGTGGAATAAAATCCTCCCCGTCCACTTTTGCGAAGAAAGGATCTAAAGTTCCTCCTCCTCCGCCACCGCCACCGGCGTCTTCGGTATAAGGAATGGAATTGAAAGCACCGTTGGAAATGGTGATATTCTCTATTACAGGATCTCCGTTTCCATCGGTTATGGGATTTCCTTCATTATCCAGGGCGATCCTCACCCCTTCAAAACTAAAATTCCCCGAAATGGTCATATCTGTATTGTTAATTTCGGTAATTTCTAATTGTCCGAAACCGCCTAAAGCAGCTGCAGAAATATAAGGATTAAGCTGATTGGCGTCTATATATACTCCGCTGTTCTCATTTCCTACGCCGGCCGAAATGTCGAACACACCTACGGCTCCATTTTCAATGGTAAGTGAGATGCTTTGTCCTGTTTCGGTGAGGGTTCCGGTTACGACAAGGGTATTCTGCGCATCGAAAACTGCAGAAGCTGTACCTGCTGTCCAGGCCTGACCTCCAATAGTTGCCACAAATTGTCCTTCTTCGGCTATCACAACCTCTTCTTGTGGAAATTCCCCTTCAAGGGGTTCGTTGTCGCAGGAAGAAAACTGGAGCGCAAGAAAAAATAACAATAACCAGCTACCTAGTTGAAATTTTTTCATAAGTAAGTAAGTTTTGTTTGGTAATAAACGCAAACATAAGTAAAAATTGTATAAAGTCAGGCATTTCGTGGAACTCTAAAGAGTAAAATAATACCTATGATAAAAAACACGATAAAGAATAGTACAGCATAGCGAATACTGCCTGTCACCTGGGCCACATAGCCATAACTAAACATCCCAATCACGATGCCTATCTTTTCGGAAACATCGTAAAAACTAAAATATGAAGCAGTATCCAGGGTTCCTTCAGGAATGAATTTAGAATAAGTAGACCGCGATAAGGATTGGATCCCTCCCATCACCAGTCCAACAAAGGCAGCTGTGACATAAAATTGTATAGGTTGGGTAATGGTATAGGCATAAATACATATTACTACCCAGATAAAATTTAAGGCAATGAGTGTTTTTATATTGCCAAATCTGGCCGATGACCGTGCAGTAAGTATGGCTCCTAAAACTGCCACCAATTGAATGAGCAGGATACTGACTATTAGTCCGAATGTAGGATCAGAATCCCCCCAATCCAACTCCTCGATCCCAAAGTAAGTGGCAACAAGCATAATGGTTTGGACAGCCATGCTATAGACGAAAAATGCGGCCAGGTAACGCCTCAAAACTTTGTTATGAGCCAATTGCTTTAGTATTTTATTGATCTCCTTGAAGCCATTGAACAGCAGGTGCCGGGTAAATTTCTCTTTTTTATTTCCCTTCGGAAGGTAATAATAGGTGTATTGACTGAATCCTATCCACCACACACCTGTAAGTACAAAAGACAGCCTGGTAGGAAGGCCTTCGTCTTCAAAGCCGAAAGATTCGTGAAATAGAATCATCGCAAGGCAAATAAG
This sequence comes from Pukyongia salina, assembly GCF_002966125.1. GTDB lineage: Bacteria > Bacteroidota > Bacteroidia > Flavobacteriales > Flavobacteriaceae > Pukyongia > Pukyongia salina. The sequence continues at coordinate 2,680,139 of NZ_CP027062.1, read as the reverse complement.
AAGTAGCAATACACTTCCAATATAACCCATCGAGTATCCCTTTGCGCTGATCTTATCCTGTTGTTCGGGAAACGCTATATCTGGGAGATACGAATTGTAGAATACCAGGCTGGCCCAAAAACCGATTAAAGCGAGGAAATAACACAACAATCCGAACCAAAGAAATTCCAGTGAGAACCAAAATAATCCTATACAGGAAACGGCTCCCAAATAACAAAAGAACTTCATAAAGATCTTCTTGTTCCCTACGTAATCCGCAATTCCACTAAGTAAAGGGCTTAAAATTGAAACCATTAAAAAAGCGGCTGCCGTAACATAGCTTATCAAGGTGTCATTGTTCCAGTCGTAACCAAGAAATGTTACCGTATCGTCCAGGATCTTACCGTTTTCATCTTTCAGAAGTGTAAGAGCGCCATAGAAAATCGGGAAAACAGCCGATGCTATAACCAGGCTGTACACGGAGTTCGCCCAGTCGTAAAACGCCCAGGCATTTAATAGTTTCTTACTTCCCTTGGGTAGGTTGGCCATAAAAAAAGCTGCCGTGAATTGGCAGCTTCTAAAGTAATAAAATTATTTGGACGTATTATTTCTTTTTAAAAGTGGTAACCCCATATTTCCTTGCTTCGGCTTTTGCCTCTGGGGCCCAACTGGTAATATTGTTAATTCGCGTCTGGCTAGAAGGGTGCGTACTCAAGAATTCCGGGGGTGCCTGTCCGCCCGCATTTGCCTGCATCCTTTTCCAAAGGTTTGCTGCTTCTATGGGATCGTATCCCGCAATGGCCATTAGGGTGAGCCCGATGCGATCGGCCTCGCTTTCATGACTACGGCTAAAAGGTAACATAACACCTACAGTCGAACCAAGTCCGTAATATTTATTAAAATCTTCCTGTGCCTCAGGATCTTTAGACAAAGCTACGTTTCCGGCCACTGCAACTAATCCCTGGTACTGAGCGGCGCTCATACGCTGCTGTCCGTGATTGGCGAGAGCGTGTGCCACTTCGTGTCCCATAACCGCAGCAATTCCCGCATCGTTCTGGGCAATAGGTAATATTCCGGTATAGAAAACAATCTTCCCTCCCGGCATACACCAGGCATTCACAGCCGGATCATCTACCAGATTGTATTCCCATTGATAGTCTTTTAGATATCCGGCATAACCATTAGCATTTAACCATCTCTCCGATGCGGTAGCAATCTGTTGGCCAATGGTTTTAATCTTATTGGCCTGAGCCGTTCCGGTTATTACTTTATTTTCGGCTAAAAACTGGTCGTATTGCTGAAATGCCATAGGAAAGATCTGGGAATTCGGTACCAGAGCCATTGTCTTCTTACCTGTAAAAGGATTAGTAGCGCAAGCAACCATAAAGACGGCAACTCCTAGCAGGGATAGTGTTTTTTTAATATTCATTTCGATCTTATTTTTATTTTCTTTAAAGTTAGTGAAAAATCAAATTTTATTCCACCTTTAATACAAAGGCAAAAGATATACCATTATTTTTGAACAACTAAACAGATGGAACGACTTTTGATACCACTAGTCGAAAACACATAAAATTATGAAAAACCTACTCTTATTCTTAGCATTTACTTCAATGATCATTTTAACCTCTTGTGAAGGAGACCAGGGACCTCCGGGTGAACCGGGTATTAATATTCTCGGACAGGTTTTCGAGGTGACGGTCGACTTTACCCCCGGAAACGGCTTTAGTCAGGTTGTAGACTTCCCGAACAATGTTGAAGTGTTTGAAAGTGATGCCGTTCTAGTTTATCTGCTAGAGGATGTGATACCCGGAAACGGAGGAAACATCGATGTATGGAGCCAATTACCTCAAACTTTCTTCGTGGGAGATAATACCCTGGTGTATAGTTTCGACCATACATTTTTGGATGTACGATTATTCCTGGATGGAAATTTCGACCTAAGTACGTTAGGTAGTGCGTTTACAGACGACCAAACTTTCCGAATTGCGGTAGTTCCTTCCGAATTTGCCAACGCAGATCTAAGCATGGAACAATTACTGCAAACGATCAATCTGGAAGTAACAGATATTCAATCTATCGGAAATTAATATGAAATCATTTGCATTGTTCGTTTTCGCTTTTATGGCCTTAAGCTGTAATTCGAAAGCGCAGGAAAAAGAAAAAAAAGAATCCTTTCCAATTACCAAAACGGAAGCCGAATGGAAATCAGAACTGAGTGAACTGGAGTACTATGTGCTTCGTGAAGCCGGTACCGAGAGACCATTCACCAGTGAGTGGAACAAAAACTATGAAAAAGGGACCTATGTTTGCGCCGCTTGCCAGACACCTCTTTTTAAAAGTGAACACAAATTCGACAGTGGAACTGGATGGCCTAGTTTCGACAGGGAGATCGAAGGTAATGTTGCCTTCGATACAGATTACAAGATTGGCTATGCACGTACCGAAGAACACTGCGCAACTTGCGGAGGACATTTGGGTCATGTATTTAATGACGGCCCGAGAGAGACCACAGGGAAGCGTCATTGTATCAACGGTGCTGCCCTGGATTTTATACCTGAAGGACAATGACAGAGAAACGATATCCCATAGAAAAGACCGAAGATGAATGGTTAGCCGAACTAGGCCCGGAAAGATACAGGATACTGCGTCTAAAAGGAACTGAGCGCCCGTTTACCGGGGAATATAATATTCATGCGGAAAAAGGAATCTACGCTTGTGGTGCATGTAAGACACAGCTATTTGACAGTAGTAGTAAATTTGACAGCGGATGCGGATGGCCTTCTTTTGATGATGCAATTGAAGGAACGGTAGAATATGTTCGTGACACAACTCACGGTATGATCCGCACCGAAATCCTGTGTGCAAATTGCGGCAGTCATTTGGGCCATGTGTTCAATGATGGTCCTACTGCCACAGGGCAACGCTACTGCGTAAATTCCCTATCGGTTGATTTTGAGCAAGGTACAGATTAAACCATCCTGGTAGAAAAGCGTCATAGTATAAAACACTAAACTTTATATTATGAAACGCTATCTATTAATTTTCGCACTTGGAATATTCTTTTTTACGAGCTGTGCAACGCGAGTAGTTACTACGGCACCCGCAACGAATACAAAAGTTGTTGTGGTTAAAAAAGCACCTAGAAATCACAAGGTTGTTGTTGTTAAAGGCAAGCGCTATTACACTTGGAATGGAAAGCATTATCGCAAAACCAACCGGGGTTATGTATTAGTGAGTATTCGCTAAGCTAAAAAAACGAGCTGTCCTTCTTCATTACACATACATTTCGTAAATTCGTTCCTTCAATTAAACGTTACTAATTCAAGGAAATGAGCAAATACGATATTATTGTTTTAGGTAGTGGACCGGGAGGTTATGTTACCGCCATCAGAGCTTCACAATTAGGATTCAAAACAGCCATCATCGAAAAGGAGAATCTGGGTGGGGTATGCCTCAACTGGGGTTGTATACCTACAAAGGCCCTATTGAAAAGTGCGCAGGTTTTCGAATATCTGAAGCATGCCGAAGATTACGGACTTTCGGTAAAAGAGGCCGATAAAGACTTTGGTAAAGTGGTGGAGAGAAGCCGCGGGGTTGCCGATGGGATGAGTAAAGGTGTTCAATTCCTGATGAAAAAAAATAAGATCGATGTAATTGAAGGCTTCGGAAAATTGAAAGCCGGAAAGAAGGTTGATGTAGATGGAACCGAATATACTGCGGATCATATAATCATCGCCACCGGAGCTCGTTCAAGAGAGTTACCTAATTTGCCTCAAGACGGTAAAAAGGTTATTGGTTACCGCGAGGCAATGACGCTTAAAACACAACCCAAGAGTATGATCGTTGTGGGAAGTGGAGCCATCGGGGTGGAATTTTCTAATTTCTACAATTCCATGGGAACCGACGTAACAATCGTTGAATTCCTGCCTAACCTTGTTCCTTTGGAAGATGAAGAAATTTCAAAGCAATTTGAACGAATCTTCAAGAAATCGGGAATTAAAGTAATGACCAATTCCTCTGTTGAAAGTGTGGATACCTCAGGTAAAAAGGTAAAAGCCACAGTGAAAACTCGAAAAGGAGAGGAAGTTTTGGAAGCAGATGTTGTGCTCTCCGCTGTTGGGATCGCGTCAAATATCGAAAATATAGGTCTTGAGGATGTTGGTATTGTAACCGACAAAGGAAAGATCATGGTAAACGACTGGTACCAAACAAACATTCCAGGTTATTATGCCATTGGAGATGTGGTTCCGGGCCCTGCACTGGCGCATGTTGCTTCGGCAGAAGGGATTACCTGTGTTGAAAAAATTGCAGGCATGCACGTAGAGCCGATCGATTACGGTAACATTCCTGGTTGTACGTATACAAGCCCCGAAATTGCCAGTGTTGGAATGACAGAAGCCCAGGCGAAAGAAGCCGGTTACGACTTAAAAGTTGGGAAGTTTCCATTCTCAGCCAGTGGTAAAGCGAGTGCTGCAGGTACCAAAGATGGATTTGTAAAAGTGATCTTCGACGCCAAGTATGGCGAGTGGCTGGGTTGCCACATGATTGGAGCCGGCGTGACAGATATGATCGCAGAGGCGGTCGTGGCCCGTAAATTAGAAACAACAGGGCATGAAGTATTAAAAGCTATCCACCCTCACCCTACTATGAGTGAAGCGGTAATGGAGGCTGTTGCCGATGCGTATGGAGAAGTAATTCACCTATAACTGTTGACAGACATAAAGTGTAAAGCGTCCTCAATCGGGGCGCTTTTTTTATTAGTTGATGAAAGATTGCACTGCCAGTTCGTAGCTCTGCAGGCCAAACCCCATGATAAGACCTCTCGCGACGGGTGTGATAAACGATTCGTGCCTGAATTCCTCTCTTGAAGACGTATTGGATATATGAACTTCGATAACGGGAGTTGTAATAGCGCTAACTGCATCTCTTATTCCTACAGAGGTGTGAGTGTATGCAGCCGCATTCAGGATTATACCGTCAAAACTAAAACCCACTTCCTGGATCTTATCTATTATTTCTCCTTCAATATTACTTTGGAAATGTTGGATCGTTATCCAGTCGTATTTACTCTTCAGAGTTTCAAAAAAATCCTCGAAGGTAAGATCACCATAGATGTCTGTTTCCCGTTTACCGAGAAGATTAAGGTTAGGCCCGTTTATGATCATGATCTTCATAGCTCAAATATATAGAATAAAAAATTCGGAGCGTAAAGCTCCGAATTCAAACTATTTTAAATTCGATTAAAAATCGAATAGTAGTCCCAGTCGTGCATGAAAATATCCGGCATCCAGGATCACATATTTTGCTTCTGCAAATACATTTACGTTATCGATAATGTTGTATTTGTAACCGGCTCCGGCATTAAAACCAAAGTCATTACTGGAAGTTTCCGATTCCTGACCGATCGATCCACCACCAAGTCCTTGTTGTTTCAACGTAATGCTGAGATATTCTCCACCACCTAGAAGGTATACTTCGTCGTAAACCTTATAGCGTGCATTTAAATCCACTGCGAACCATTTTGCACGTGTAGATTTGGCATCGGCCACCGAATAGGTTGCATCTGTAGAAACACCCCATTTTTCTGAGAATTCATAAATAAGATCACCAGTAGCACCAAAAGACCCTATCTCTGTTAGATAACCTCCGGAAACAGCTGCGCCGAATCCCTGTGCCATTGCATTATAAAAACTTACAAGCAGTAATAAGATAAAAATTGTTTTTTTCATAGGACATGTTGTTTGAGGAACAAAATTACACCTTTAAACCAAAAAAAACAGGACAAATATGTCCTGTCTTAAAAATTAACTATTATTTCTTTCTCTCTGTACCGATCAGAAGAATTTTCCTAACGATATACTTAAATTTCGGTTTCGAGCGTCGAAATTTGGGATGAGATCGCTAAATCCCATATCGTATTGCACATTGACGAAGAGCTCGAAGGGAAATTCGTACTGGGCGGCAACCAACCCTCCTATGTTTGTGCTTTCAAAATTTGTGATATCGTCCTGATCTACAGAAGCATGTATATTGAATCCAACCAGCGGGCCTGCTTGAAGGCTTAAGCCATCCACAACTTCGTAATCGGCTTTGGCCTCAACAACAACATAGTTGGCCTTTATGTCTAAACCGCGATCTTTCCAACCCTGGATGGAAATTGCCACCACGGGTTGAACCGAGAACTTTTCGGTTATTCCTATGTCGACAACAGCCCCAACTCTAAAGCCGGTTCGGCCGTCGGTATTCTTAGTATCATCGCCGTTAACTCCCGAGAAGTTAACCCCGGCGCTAGCGCCAAATCTTAGTTCTCCCTGAGCATGAAGTGAAGTAAAGCTGCAAAATAGAATTGCTGAAATAAAGAGTAGTTTTTTCATGATTGAATTGTGTTTAGTTAGATTGAATTGTGTTTAGTTAGATTGAATCAGTTCATTCAATCTTACATCGATAAAAAACTCATACGTCATCAAATATTGAAATAAAAAAAGCAGGACTTCCGTCCTGCCTTCAGTAATAAAATGTGTTATTAGATTAAAAGAACCAACCTGCGGCTACACTAAGAACCGAGTTTTTGGCATCTGTTTCGAAAGTAACTCCTTCGATAGTCGTATCCCCTATCACATTAGAAAGACCTATAGAATAACGAGCTTGAAAGAACAGTCCCAAAGGAGTTCTGTATTGCGCACCGATAGCCGCTGAAAAATCTACGCTTTCTGCACCAATAGATGCTGTTTCACCATCAAGTTCGGCCTCATCTGTAATATTGATCCCAACCTGAGGACCTCCCTGAAGGCTAAACCCCTCTGCCAGTGTAAAGTCTGCCAGCACAGGAATATTGATGTAGTCCAGTTTCCCCTTAACTTCACCAAAAGCTGTGTCTTGAGTATACCCCTGGGCAGAATAAACTACCTCCGGTTGAACTGCAAAAAGTTCTGAAATACCAATATTAACTACTCCACCCACCTGAAAACTGGTTCTGCCGTCCAGGTCATCTGCATCGTCTCCGTTAAGCGAGGCAAAGTTCGCACCTGCCTTGGCACCGAAGCTTATGCTCTGGGCCTGAACCGTGGTAAAGGACAATACTGCTACTGCAGCAACTAAAAATAAGTTTCTCATAATATAAGTTGTTAAGTTAATTTGATTAAAGCTACTAAATTAATGATATAGCCTGCCATGGTAGGACGTTTCTATTTATTAAGATACTTATCAACAAAAAAATAGAAGGGTCGCCCCTTCTATTTTATTCTGTATTTCCTTTAAGTTTACTCCGAATCTCCTCCGTTGAAATCGAACATATAGCCCAGGTTAAAACTTAAATTACATGGCTTGGCATCGAAATTGTCGAAAAGATCTATAAATCCCATGTCGTATCGTGCCTGTAGATATAAACCATTACCAAATTCGTATTGAGCACCAATTAAAGCTCCAAAATTAAAAGTTTCGAGACCTTCAATACTACCCTGGTTTTCTCCGTCTACTTCTACTTCATCTGAAATTACGAATCCGAAAAGCGGGCCACCCTGAAGACTAAGTCCGTCAATTATCTCGTAATCGGCTGCTATGGGAATATCGATATAATCGACCTTAATCTTAATTTCTCCTTCCTTCCAACCACGCATTGAGTAGCGTATTTCGGGTTGAATGCCGAAATCTTCAGAGATACTAAGATCTCCTACAACACCAATATTCAATCCTGTTCGAACCTCAGGATCCTGAGCATCGTCTCCGCCAACATTCGATAAGTTTACCCCGGCAGTAGCACCCCAATTAAATCCCTGTGCGTTCAGGCTGGTGCCTGCAAGCACTAAAACGACTAACAGTATTAGCTTTTTCATAATTAAAAAGTTTGGTTAATTATGATAAATGTACTAAATATTTGATTATCAGAGCTATAAGAAATATAGCTCAATGTGAACAGTTTATTAACAGTTTGATTACCAATAAATAAGGCGGCTCGATGGCCGCCTTTGTATATTCGTCTTTAAAACTAGAGGAATGAGTATCCTATCGCTAGTGTTACAACACTGTTTTTACCACTTCCAGTCTCTGGAACGTCGTTAAGTCCGAAGTTATAACGTCCACTTACTCGTATTCCAAATGGGAAATCGTAACCTGCTCCCACAACTCCGGAAACATCAAAATCGTTTGTAGCGATATCATTTATCACTTCTCCGATCACCGTTTGTGTGTCATCGTTCACCAGTACACCAAATTGTGGTCCCGCCTGGATGTTCAGGCCTTGTGCTACATAGTATTTAACAAGGATAGGAACATTTACATAATCAAGGTTAAATTCACCCAATTCGAATTCGGCACCCTGTTGCGAGTACAGTAATTCACCTTGTAAACCAAGATTGTCATTCAATTTCCCACCTAAGAATACTCCGGCTACAAATCCGGTTCGGTTAGACAACCCGCTCGCATCGGTAATATTAGCAAAGTTAACACCGGCCTTTACACCAAAATCCAGACCCTGAGCCTGAGAGGTTAAGGTAAATATCGAAAACACTGCGGCTAATAAAATGAATTTTCTCATAGAGTTTATTTTTTAATTGTTGATTTAACTAACGCAAAAATAAGTACAATATTCTTAAAACAAATAGTAAATTGAAGGCAGTATCTGTTTTCACCATGAAGTGGCAAAACCTACGTAAAGACTATGTAAATTACCTTCGGCTTGAGCGAGGGCTTTCAGAAAATTCTATTCTGAATTACAGTAGAGATATAAAAAAATTAGAGAACTGGTTAACTGAAAATGAGATAGATACCTCACCTAAATCAATTTCAGAAGAGATTGTTCAGCAGTTTATTTATGAAGTAGCCAGGAAGGTAAATCCCAGGTCTCAAAGCAGGCTCATTTCTGGATTAAGAGGATTTTTTAACTATCTGGTATTTGAAGATTATCGTAAGGACAACCCTATGGAGCTTATCGAAAGCCCTAAAACCGGCCGTACCTTGCCCGATACATTGTCTACTAACGAGATCGATCAACTCATCGGAGCAATAGATCTAAGTTTGCCACAGGGAGAAAGGAACCGTGCCATCATTGAAACACTTTATGGCTGTGGATTGCGTGTTTCGGAACTTATAGGTTTAAAGATCTCCGACCTATTCTTCGACGAAGGCTTTATAAAGGTTACCGGGAAAGGAGATAAGCAACGATTTGTACCTATCGGTGCGCATACTATAAAGTATATTGATCTGTATCGTGAAGGAGTGCGAGTACATGAGAAAATACAGGCTGAAGCTGCGGACACGCTTTTTCTCAACAGGCGCGGCAAAGCACTAACTCGGGCCATGATATTCACTATCGTCAAGCAATTAGCCGAAAAGGCAGGTATAAAGAAGAATATCAGTCCGCACACTTTTCGTCATTCGTTTGCCACCCATCTCCTGGCCAACGGTGCCGACCTGAGGGCTATTCAGCAAATGCTGGGCCATGAGAGCATCACTACAACCGAGGTATATACTCATATAGATAAGCGGCATCTCACAGAAGTTATTAATCGGTATCACCCTCGAAAAGAGCCGTAAAAAAACCTCCCGTATGGGAGGCTTGATTTTATTTTGCAATGTTGACGGCCCTGGTTTCCCGTATAACTGTCACTTTTACCTGGCCGGGATACGTCATATCGGTTTGGATCTTTTGAGATATTTCGAAAGAGAGCTGTGCCGCTTTCTCATCACTTACTTTTTCACTTTCCACCATCACCCTTAATTCGCGTCCTGCCTGAATGGCGAAGGCTTTATTTACTCCATTAAAACCGAAGGCAATTGCTTCCAGGTCTTTAAGACGCTGGATGTAAGAATCCAGCACCTGGCGCCGTGCTCCCGGGCGAGCTCCGCTAATAGCATCACACACCTGAACGATGGGCGATAATAAGTTGGTCATCTCTATTTCATCGTGGTGGGCACCAATTGCATTACATACATCTGGTTTTTCACCATACTTTTCTGCCCATTGCATTCCCAAGATAGCATGAGGTACTTCGGTCTCAGATTCCGGTACTTTCCCTATATCGTGTAGTAGCCCTGCTCGTTTCGCAAGTTTGGGATTAAGACCTAATTCCGAAGCCATGACACCGCAAAGTTTGGCTACTTCCCTTGAGTGATGTAAGAGGTTCTGCCCGTAAGACGATCTGTATTTCATTCGGCCTACTGCTTTGATCAATTCAGGGTGAAGGCCATGAATACCAAGATCGATCACGGTTCGCTTACCTACCTCAATGATCTCCTCCTCTATTTGTTTGGTAGTTTTCTTTACAACTTCTTCTATGCGTGCAGGGTGAATTCGCCCATCGGTAACAAGTTTGTGTAGTGATAGTCTGGCCACTTCCCTTCTCACCGAATCAAAACAAGATAAAATGATGGCTTCGGGTGTGTCGTCAACAATGATCTCAACTCCTGTAGCAGATTCTATGGCCCGGATATTTCGACCTTCCCGGCCAATGATCCTACCCTTAACGTCATCACTTTCCAGGTTGAACACCGAAACGCAATTCTCGATCGCTTCTTCGGTGCCAATGCGTTGAATTGAGTTGATAATGATCTTTTTTGCTTCTTGCTGTGCGGTAAGTTTGGCTTCTTCAACAGAGGATTGAATAAACGCCATAGCATCTGTCTTTGCCTCTTCTTTTAGGCTTTCAATTAGTTGTGCCTTTGCATCGTCTGCAGACAGGCTGGAGATCACTTCAAGTTGTTCGATCTGGCTACGATGCATTTTCTCCACTTCCCCTTGTTTCTTATGAAGGAAATTGAGCCGTTCTTCGTATTCCTTTCGCTTGCTTTCCAGCTCGGCGTTAAGTTTCTTATTCTTTGAAAGCTCACTGGAGACCTGAGATTCCTTATCTCTTACCCTTTTTTCTACGTCCGAGATCTTCTTGTCACGGTTTAGGATCACCTTTTCGTGCTCTGCTTTAAGTTCCAGGAACTTTTCCTTAGCCTGGAGTATTTTATCTTTTTTTATTGCTTCCGATTCTACCTGCGCCTCTTTTACTATCGACGCTGCTGTCTTTTTAGCTTGCTTGGTGAGTCTGGAGGCATTATTCCGTTCAAAGAACTTTGCTATTAAAAATCCCACAGCCACACCTACGACAGCTGCTATAATATACGCTACTATATTGTCCATTATTTCAGTTATTTTGTTAGTCCCTGTGTTAACAGGAAGGTTTCTAAAGGTGTCCCGGCCTCTCTGGGCCAAATGGGACGACTATCAATTGAAACCATAAAAAAAGCCTATACTAATAATGTGATTTTGAATAAACTCCTTAAAAACAAGTTTAGGGCTAACAAGCTGGTCAAGTATCCGCTCAAAGACGGCTCGCTTTTACAACTTTAACTCACCCTTTTTAAAGAATTCGTGTTGAGTTTACCAAAAATAATATTAGTATAGGCAGTAACCTTTTTATTTTAAAGAACGTTACGACAAGTGTTCCTGCAACAACTGATTTAATGAATTCAGCTTTTCTTCTATTTGTTGCGAATCGGTTTCCTTATCGATTGCTTTTTGCTCTACCTGGGCTGCAAATTGTAAGGCACACATAGCCAAAACATCCTGTTTATCCCGTACGGCATAGCTCTTCTCGAACCGTTTTATCATCTCTTCTATCTTCTTTGCCGCCTTTCGTAAACCCTCTTCTTGTGATGGATCGATGGTTAGAGGATATACTCTATCGGCAATAGATAGTTTTATTTTTAGCTGGTTCGACATATTGTCTATTCGGAAAGTTGAGAAATGCAATCGTCAATTTCCCGAACTAACGCATTTATTTTGAGTTTTGTATCTCGTTTATATTGGTCGCTGCCGAGCATCGAATTTGCCAATTTCAATGATTTACACTTCTCCCGCAATTCTTCTATCTCACCATGAGACTGATCCTGTTGCGTTTTCAGAAGCTCTAGCTGTTTCTCCAGATCACGGTTTGCTTCCTTTAGCTTTTCATGCCTGTGAAGCAGTTTACTAATCCTGTTCTCCAGGGAATCAACTACTTCTGAAATAGTGCCCATTAAAAATATATTCTAATACTCTATACACAAAGTTAACCATCCCTAGCTAATATGCCAACACTTTTGCATATTTTTTGTATTATTGATCGACGATAATAACAATGCTAAATACCCCCCGTATCTTAAGAATTTCTAAATCATTGAAGGCCATGTGCCTACCGATCACTTTATTGTTTATCGGGATAATTTCCTATGGCCAGAATAATAATGTGCCTGATCAATATTTTGACGACCCCCTTAAGATCCCTATGATACTTTCAGGCAGTTTTGGAGAACTGCGATCTAATCACTTCCACTCGGGTCTGGACATCAAGACCCAACAAAAAGAAGGAATTCCTATCTACGCTCCTGCAGACGGTGTAGTAACTCGAATAAAAGTTGCGCATTATGGTTATGGAAAGGCGCTCTACATATCGCATCCTAATGGCTATTCTACCGTCTACGCTCATTTACAACGTTATGCCGGCCCAATACAAGAATATGTGAAGGCTAGTCAATATTCAAGGGAAAGCTATGAGGTGGAATTATTCCCTGAAGCCGGAAAACTAGTGGTAAACCGTGGTGATATTATTGGTTATACGGGTAATTCGGGTAGCAGTGGCGGGCCACATCTACATTTCGAGATCCGCGATTCGAACTCCCGACCCATGAATCCGCTGCTCTTTGGTATAGAGATCCCCGATAGTAAAAAACCGCTTGTGAACACTGTTTTCGCATACCCTATTGGTGATAATGCACATGTAGACCAATCTCAGAATCCTGTGAAACTTCGGCTAATTCCTCTTAATGACGGATCGTATAAAACGGAGAATATCTCGGCTCTTGGAAAAATAGGCTTCGGAATATCCACCTACGATCAGCAGGACGGCGCATCTAATAAGAACGGAGTGTACAAGATACGTACGGTATTCAACGGCACTGAGAATTATAATGTACTTTTCGAAAAATTCTCTTTTGCCGAAACCCGCTATCTCAACCGCTTTATAGACTATCATTACTGGAGAACGAACAAAAGTAGGGTTCAGAAATTATTTAGAGAAGAAAACAACCCATTGAGTGTAATTACCCACGAAGTTGACAATGGCTACCTCCAGATTGAAGATGGTCTCGACGCTTCTTACACTATAGAAGTACTCGATTATAAGGGCAATAAAACAACGATAACTGTACCAATTTCAGGAAAAGATATACCTGTTGTAACACCCAGAGATGTGAATAAAACCTCAGATTATATCTATGCCGATGAGGCTACATCGATCACTAAAGGTAAATTCAGCATATATATTCCGCCTAACAGCCTTTATGAAGATACCTATCTCAATATTGAGGCGCAGGGAGATACCCTATTCTTCCATGAGGATAATATCCCTATCCATAAAAACATTTCGATCACAGTGGATGCATCGAACTATAAAAGCGAAGATCTCGATAAATTGTATCTGGGCCGTCTCAGCCTAAAAGGAGAACCTTATTACAATACCACCTATCGCAAAGGAACCAAGTTAACTGCCAGAACCCGGACCTTTGGAACCTTCGCCCTTGTGGCCGATACTACACCACCAACCATATCGGCTGTGAATTTCAAGGATGAGCAATGGATAAGTGCGAACGAGACCCTTACAGTGAAGATAGAGGACGATCTAAGTGGTATTGGATCGTACCGAGCCACCATTAATGGAAAGTTTATATTGATGGAATATAATTACAAAAAAGACGTTTTAACCTATGATTTTGGCGATGATATTATTTCGGATACCGAAAACAATTTAAAAGTCAATGTTGTCGATAATGCAGGAAATAGTGCTACATTTGAAGCAACATTTTTCAGAAAATAATTCTAATTTTTGCTTTTGAAAACTACTCGATTACTATTCCTCCTTCTGTTTTTTGGATCTAGTTTATCCATCTTCTCACAAAACGCTACTATAAAGGGTATCATATTAGACGACCAAAATCAGCCCCTGGCTGGCGTAAATGTCTCGTTCGATTCCGAAGGTACCCAAACAGATCTAAACGGTGTCTACGTGCTTGAAATCCCTTCAGGACGGGAAGTACAGCTGCTATTTTCTTATGTTGGTTTTAAAGATGTGAGACTCACTCTAAATCTCGCCAATAACGAGAATTATGAGTTCAATGTAGCTATGAGAACAGATATCGAACAGATCGGAACCGTGATCATAGACACAAAACGCCGTAAGAAAGTTCAGGGACTGGAACCCATAAGTCCCGAAGTAGCCAGAAGAATGGTAGGTGCTAACGCAGGGATCGAGAATGTATTACAATCCTTACCCGGAGTAAATAGCAACAACGAATTAAGCACACAGTACGCAGTAAGAGGAGGTAATTACGATGAAAACCTCGTTTATGTGAACGAGATCGAAGTGTACAGGCCATTTCTTATTAGAAGTGGGCAACAGGAAGGTTTAAGTTTTGTGAATACAGACCTAACCAGCTCTGTGGATTTCTCGGCAGGGGGTTTCCAGGCGAAGTTTGGCGATAAATTATCCTCTGTTCTGGACATTCGATATAAGAAACCGGCTTCCTTTAGTGCCACAGCAGATCTAAGCCTTCTGGGAGCAAGTGCGTCGGTTGGTGGTGTATCTAAGAACGGTCGTCTTACAGGAATTGTTGGTTTACGATATCGTGACAACAGTCTTTTTGTAGATGCCAAACAGACAGAAACCAATTTCCAGCCGCGTTTTGCCGATGCACAAGCATATTTCACCTATAAAGTAAGTAGTAAATTCGAATTAGGGGTTTTAGGAAATGTAGCCATAAATCAGTATGATTACCAACCTCTAACCAGGCAAACCAACTTCGGAACCCTTGCAGATCCAGTGGCCCTTCTGGTTTTTTATGAAGGTCAGGAAGAAGATCGATACAACACTTACTTTGGTGCGTTAAAAGGTACCTACGCAGTTTCCGAACGCTATACCGCAAAATTCATAGGGTCTATCTATCAAACAACAGAGCAGGAGTATTTCGATATTCTCGCTCAATATCGCCTTGGAGAAGTAAATACCAACATTGGAGATGAAAATCTTGGGGAGGTGGAGTTTTCAGAAGGTATAGGGTCTCAACTAACCCACGCCAGAAACGATCTGGACGCCCTTATTGTAAATTTTGAACACAAAGGGATACTAGCCCTTGATGAAGACGAAGATACCACTCTTGAATATGGAATTAAATATACCAGAGAAGACATTAGGGACCGGGTTCAGGAATATGAGATCATCGATTCTGCCGGCTTTTCCATTCGTCCGCCCCTACCCGATTTCATCAACGAACAGCCTTACGATCCCTTTGTATCTCCCATAGTTCCGTATACTACTATTCGAGCAACAAATAATGTTCAAACCGATCGCTTATCCGGTTATGTTCAATGGAGTAAGAAAACAGAGGTGGGAAGTAGCGACTTATGGCTAAATGCAGGTGTGAGAGCCCATAACTGGACTGTGAATGGGGACGGTATCGAAAGTACCACTCAAACAGTATTTAGTCCGAGAGGCCAGATAACCCTTAAGCCCGATTGGGAAATGGATATGCTGTTCCGTTTATCAGGAGGAGTGTATCACCAGCCGCCCTTTTACAGGGAGCTCCGGGATTCTACCGGGACGGTGCGTCCGGGAGTAAAGGCACAACAATCTATTCATGTGGTATTGGGGAACGACTATAGTTTCGACCTCTGGGGCAGGCCATTTACGCTCAATTCGGAAGTATATTACAAAAAACTCACCGATGTAAACCCCTACACCCTTGAAAACGTCCGAATAAGATATAGGGCCAGAAATAATGCCGAAGCCTATGCTGTGGGTCTCGACCTTAGACTGGCAGGTGAATTTGTACCGGGGACAGAGAGTTGGGTAAGTTTCGGGTACCTGAAAACAGAAGAGAATATAGACGATAGAGGCTATATCTTCCGTCCTACCGACCAACGATTAAAATTTGGGGTGTTATTTCAGGATTATGTAAAAGTGATCCCCGATCTAAAAATGTACCTCAATTTAGTGTACAATACCGGCCTTCCTGGCGGGTCTCCAAGTTATGCCGACCCTTACAATTTTCAAACGCGCTTGCCGGATTATAAGCGAGCCGATCTAGGTGTTTCCTATGTAATTGTAGATACCGATAAATTACGTGATAGTGGCTGGTTGAAACCCTTTAAGGAATTATCGATCGGGGCGGAGATCTTCAATATATTCGATGTACGCAACTCCATCACAAACACTTTTGTAAGAGATGTGTATACAAAGGTTCAGTACTCTATCCCTAACTTTCTTACACCGAGAGTATATAATGTTAGGCTAACTATGAAATTTTAGGAAGCGACGAATTCGGTTAGAACCTTAACCACATAATCGATCTCCTCTTTAGTATTGAAAGATGAAAATGAGAATCTAATCGAGGGTTTTTTAAGATCGTCGGGAGATTGTATTTCAGCCAAAACATGAGAACCATTACTGCTACCACTTTGGCAGGCCGAACCTTTTGAACAGGCAATGCCTTTTAGATCCAACTGAAATAACAGCATCATTGCCTTTTCTTCTGAAATTGGCAGGCACACATTTATGAGTGTATAAGTACTGCCATTCGCGTCCTCACAGCCACCATTGAACTTCACCCCGGGAATATGATCCTTTAACTGTTCTATGAAGTATTCTTTTAACCCGGTTATATACGCCCTCTCTTTATCGAGGTTCTGGTAGCTAAGTCGGAGTGCTTCTGCCATCCCTGCAACAGCATAGACCGGTTCGGTACCGGCACGGAGCCCCCTTTCCTGCTCTCCACCATATATTAAAGGTTTTAGTCCAGTATTTTTCCGAACAAAGGCAAATCCCACCCCTTTTGGGCCATGGAATTTATGTGCAGAAACCGCGGCAAAATCGACAGGTATTTCCTGAAAATCCAGGGTAAAATGACCTACCGATTGTACGGTATCACTATGATACAAGGCATTATTCGCTTTACAAAGCAGTGCAACGCGTTTGAGGTCGATCATGGTACCTACCTCATTATTAACGTGCATAAGGCTCACAAGCGTTTTTTTTGTTGATTTCTGAAGTAATTCCTCCAAATGATCATAATCCACGCAGCCCGTTTGCTTTATTCGTACAAATTCTACTTCGATCCCAAAACGATCCTCCAGCACCTCTATGGTATGAAGCACCGCATGATGCTCAATTCTACTACTAATGATGCGCTCCACCCCAAGATCTGTCACAGCGCTTTGTAAGGCGAGATTGTCCGCTTCGGTGCCCCCGGAAGTAAAGATAATTTCGGAAGCTGAAACATTAAGATAACCGGCTATTTCTTTGCGCGCAGTTTCAAGTAGTGATTTAGATGACCTACCGTAAGAGTGTGTGGATGAAGGATTTCCGTATTCCGTTTTTAATACTTCCGACATACAGCGAATTACTTCACTCCGCAATTGGGTTGTAGCCGCACTATCGAAATACACTTTCTTCATATCCGGCAAAAATACATATTTATCTAAGATAGAAAACAAGGAATTATAAAGAAATGTGTTACTTTGTATTTCTCGAAAATACCGCTATGAAAAAATACTTCTTCATCCTTGTTTTAAGCGCTCTGGTTTATGGGTGCGATGATGGTGATATTATTTATACATCTTTTAATTTCAGTAATGTAGATCTGCAATTCTGCGGCGATCCGGGAGACTACTTATTTTTTAAGATCAATGATGCAGCCAACGAAAGCCTGGCGCTTCAACTAGGGACCACAGAAGAGCTGTTCCTGGTAAGTGATACTCTGGCTATTTCCCTCGATGGCACTACGAACGTTGTTCATTTTCGCAGTTTCAACGGGACTGTCTCAGCAGATTACTTTTGCGACAATATTCCACCCACTACCCCAGACGTAGCAACAGATTTTATTGGATCGGATGGTGAATCGACATTGTTTATTACTACGGTATTCGACGATAATGACGGTATCCCCTTCGACAATAGCTTTGATATATTAGGGGAAGGATTTGGGGATTTCGATGAGGATGGCCTGCCAAACTTCTACGACTATGATGATGACGGGGATAATGTCCCTACGGCCAACGAAATAGGCGAAGACCCGGATAATCCCAGGGATTTCGACGGAGATGGTTTTCCCGATTATCTGGATGAAGACGACGATAACGACGGAGTACTTACGCGATATGAGGTAAGTAGCGAGACCGATCTAAATCCGCTGGACAATATTTTCGACCCGTCTGTGAACCCCAATCCCGACTATCTTAATCCCGATATTCACAATGAGATCATTGTAGATGTGTTCCGGTCACACAGCTACAACCTAAAAACAGATGTTCGGGTTATTATTGAGAATCTGGTACTTATTTCGGAAACAGAACAGATCACGCGTGAATTCTTAAACATGGGGACCTTGGTGGATATAGTGAATACTGATATCGCAATTACCCCACCCTTCCCGGACTAAGGAGCTATATTCTGATATATATAGACTTCGGTTGCTCCTCGTCCGTATTTTTGTAGATCGGCATCGTAATACTTCACATTGTCATACCTTCTGAAAAGATATTCCATTTCAGCTCGTAAAACACCATCACCAACCCCGTGAATAAAGACAATGCGCTGGATCTTCTTGCGTATAGCGAAATCCAATTGTCTCTTAGCAGTATCGATCTGTATGGTCAACATATCATGATTTGTGAGGTGCTTGGTTGATTTCACTAATTTATCGATATGCAGATCAACTTCCATGGCAGGCTGATTGCGCATTTTAGGCTTTACCCGCGTACTTTTGCGGGCTTTGGATTCTTGTTTTTCGGAAAGTATTTGGGCAAAATTCTCTGGAATTACATCTGAAGGTGCAATTTCTTCTGAAATAACCACTAATTCGGACCTGTCGAACTGCATTTCGAAATCATCTTCCGTAAGCACCAAAATAGTGTCTGCATTTACCCTCAAAACGACCCCCTTAATAGCATCGTCTATAGCCTCAACTTTATCCCCTTTTTTCATGTTTTTTGTAGAAATATTCTTACAGTTTTGGAGCATTTCATCGGTGTAAATGGTATTTTAACGAATACAAAGGTGAAAAAAGCGGTATTTTATCGAATTTAACCACTTAAAACAGTGATAATTGAATTTTATTTCTATTTTTACCAATGGTTAATGGCGTTGTTTTGCCCCCAAGACAACGTAAAAATATACTAAAAATATGAAAAACCTACTACTCTTTTCAGTTGTGTTACTTATGTCATACACTGCTATGGCACAATTGTATGTAACTCCAAATGGGGCTACTGATTCTTACGTGTACGTAAATGATGAAATCCTGTTTGTAGAACAAGACGTAAATCTTGTTGCGAACAATGCTGGAACTACAGAAGCAAGTATCTACTTGCGGAATGAGGCCCAGTTAATCCAGGGAGCTACGTCTTCCGCAAATTCCGGTACCGGATTTATTTCTGTATACCAGGATAGTTACTCAGACTCTTACGACTATAATTTCTGGGGTTCCCCCGTTGGAAATCAGGCGTTAGCAGGAAGTGGTAACGTAAACTTTGGTGTACTTAATTTCTATGATGCCAATACTGTGACCGATTCAGACCAGGCAATGCATACTGGTAACCTTAATGGTATTGCTTCTCCTAACCTGACCATTTCAAGACGCTGGTTGTACAAACGTACAGGTGGTGGTGGATATCAGGCACTGGGAGCTACCTATGGTGTTGATCCGGGATTAGGATTTACCATGAAAGGTGTGGGTGTTACCCCAGCTGGTGGTGACCCATTCCAGGACCCGATCAACCAGAACTACGATTTTAGAGGAAGACCTAATAATGGTAACATTTCTGTTCCTGTGGCTGCAAATGCAAGTACACTGGCAGGTAATCCTTATCCTTCAGCCATTGATATGAACCTTGTATTCCAGGATGCTGATAATGTCGAAATCCAGGAATTCAGATATTGGGATGAAGATAGAAGTATCAACTCACACAATTATACCGCCAATAAAGGAGGTTATGGTATTTGGGTACCTGGTGTATCTCCTTATATTACAGGTGGAACCTATACAAGACCTACATTCTTAAACTACGACACAAACGGTAACCCAATGGGGCCTTCCGGAGGAATGGGTGAAGATCTTGGACGACTTTACGCTCCTATTGGGCAAGGATTCAACATTTTTGCCAATATCGCTGGAGACGGACAGATATTCTTTAAGAATAGTCACAGGGTATATCAAAAGGAAGCTGGTAACGCCAATTCTAATTTTAGAGGAGCTCAAGGTTCTCAAACTTCATCACCATCAGGTGGAAGTGTCTCTTCCGAAGTTGATCCCTTGGCAGAATATCCGCCAACACTTCGTGTAATGAGTATGTTCGGAAATTCCCATTTCCGCGAAATGCTTCTAGTTCTTTCGCCTCTGTCGACCGATGGTTATGATCGTGGTCTGGATGCAAGACATCCAATGGACGGTGCTAAGGCAGAAGTGTATTTCCCAATCGTTGATGATAACGGACCTTTACCTTATGTAATTCAAACTGTGCCTTTCGACGTTGGTAAAAAAGTACCTTTAACGTTTGAGATGGACCAGCAAATGCCTGTATCATTTACAGCGATTGAAGAGATCAATCTTCCATCGAAAGTATATCTATGGGACAAGCGTGAAAATTTATTTCAGGAAATTACCAATGGTAATGAAGCAGACTTTATACTGCCTGCAGGAAACTATGAAAATCGATTCTTCCTCGTGTTCAGAGGTGGACCAGATACCGATGATTCCGGCGGACCTGTACGTAATATGAAAAAAGAGGTTACTTCAAACGTAGACTTCTTCCAGAACAATCCGGTTGCTCAACTTGAGGTACGTAATCCAGAAGGATACGAGATCAAGTCGGCAGCTATATTCGACATGTCGGGTAAACTGGTACTAAGCGAACAAAACCTTGGTAACAGCGAACGTTTTACATTCTCTACTGCTACTTTTAGCGACGGAGTATACATTGTAAAACTTACCACTACAGACAATGTAGAGATCGATTATAGAATGACCGTACACAATAAGAGATAGTATATGACCATGGAAGGCATCGACGATTATATGTTGCCGTGCCTTACTAAAAAATATCTAGGTTTTGACTGTTTTGGCTGTGGCATGCAACGTGCCACAGCCTTTCTTTTTAAAGGAGACTTCGTGGCAGCCTTTAAAATATATCCCGCCATCTACCCCCTTATCTTACTTCTTATTTTTTTATTTCTGAATATGTTCGTCTCATTCCGGCATTCAGAAAGAATTAAAATTATACTTATCTTAGTTACCATTGTTACCATCGTTGGGAACTTTATTCTGAAAATTATAATTAACTAATCATCAAACTTTAAATTATGGAAAAACAAAGGTTAAATACCACCCTTGTATATATTCTGTCAATTGTAGGATTCCTGTGTTGTTGTATTCCGGTAATTGGTGTTATCCCTTCAGCCATCGCTTTTTTTGTGGCCAACGGCAAAGTAAAAGAATGGAAGGCTAATCCCGAAAACTACGAAAATGGCGAGGCAATGAACACGGCTCGAATTATAGCGCTGGTCGTATTGATCATCAACCTGATCTATCTCGCGTATAACATCTTCCTCATTGTTACTGCCGGTGGGTGGGATGCCTATATGGAACAGCAAAGAGCTGTGATGGAACAATACGGTATAGATTCGTAGATCGATAACTTTGTTCTATAAAATTAAAAAAGCGGCTATAAGGCCGCTTTTTCTATCAATCACTTTCTATATGTGTTTAATCAAACTCCTTTAGAGTTTTAATAATAATATCCACACATTCCATTAGTTGACCTTCTGTCATCACCAGAGGTGGTGCAAAACGGATTATATTACCGTGAGTTGGTTTGGCAAGTAAACCATTGTCCCGGAGGCGAAGGCATATTTCCCATGCCGTATCACTATCCTCCGAATCATTAATAACAATTGCATTTAACAGCCCTTTACCCCTAACAAGTTTACAAATGGTACTTGTTTCAATATATCTGTTCATGGCATCCCGAAAGATCACTCCAAGTCGCTCCGCATTCTCCGCGAGCTTCTCATCCCTAACCACTTCAAGTGCGGCAACAGCAACGGCAGCAGCCAAAGGATTTCCACCAAAAGTGCTCCCGTGATTTCCCGGACGGATTACGTTCATGACCTCATTATTGGCTAATACAGCCGAGACAGGATATACACCACCACTAAGGGCTTTCCCCAAAATCAGAATATCGGGTTTTACTTCGGGTGTACCTTCACAACTTTTTGTAGGGCAGTCACAGTTTCCACAACTAGCTAAAAGCCTACCGGTACGAGCTATCCCAGTTTGTACTTCATCGGCGATGAACAGGACATTATATTTTTCACATAAGGCCTTTGCTTTTTTAAGATAATCTTCGCTTGGTACATAAACACCAGCTTCCCCTTGTATAGGCTCAACTAAGAAACCAGCAACATTTTCATTATTGGAGAGTACATCTTCCAGTTCCTGTAGATTATCGTACTCAATTTTAATAAACCCATCGGTGTAAGGCCCAAAATTCTTTCGTGCCACAGGATCATTAGAAAAAGATATTATGGTTGTTGTACGACCGTGAAAGTTATTCTTGCATACCACGATCTCCGCGTCATTCATATCGATTCCCTTAACTTCATAAGCCCATTTCCTACATAACTTGATCGCCGTTTCCACAGCCTCTGCTCCTGTATTAATTGGCAGTAATTTGTCGTACCCAAAGTACTGGGTAGTAAATTTCTCGTACCAGCCCAGCTTATCGTTGTAAAAAGCCCTGCTGGTTAAAGTTAGTTTCCTGGCCTGTTCGGTAAGTGCGTTTACGATCTTTGGGTGACAATGTCCCTGATTCACCGAGGAATATGCAGAGAGAAAATCGAAATACTGTTTCCCTTCTACATCCCAAACATATACACCCTCTCCCCTGCTTAAAACAACAGGTAACGGATGATAGTTCTGAGCCCCATACTTGTTTTCAAGTGCCATCGCTTCCTGCGATAGCGTGTGTTGTGCTACTGACATAACATAAATTTTAAAAAATTAATAAAATTTCTACTATACCTTTATTTTTCCGAGGATCGGAAATTCAGCGGAGGAGAGAAATCATCCTTGAAGCTGCAAATTAATAAATATTCGTATGATTTATTTAAAGTTTTATATGAAATTTAAGTTCGCCCGTTTTTTGTAGCTATTTCTGTTTTCCTATTCTTATTTTTGCCGATATGAGAAAAAGGAATAAGCGAGTAATCTTCGAAGATCTGGAGGTTATAGATGCCGGCGCCAAAGGCAA
The DNA here is from genome assembly GCF_002966125.1 of Pukyongia salina. Classification (GTDB taxonomy): domain Bacteria; phylum Bacteroidota; class Bacteroidia; order Flavobacteriales; family Flavobacteriaceae; genus Pukyongia; species Pukyongia salina. Next base: position 2,656,837 of record NZ_CP027062.1, on the reverse strand, counting down.
GGCGGTTGCCAAGGCTCCCGATGGGCGCGTTGTCTTCATCAACAATGCGATCCCAGGCGACGTGGCAACGGTACAAACTTTCAAAAAACGCAAAGCGTATTACGAAGGCAGCGCCATTGCTTTTTCAAGTTATTCGGATAAACGAACCGAGCCTGTTTGTGAGCACTTTGGCACCTGTGGTGGATGTAAATGGCAATACATGGGGTACGAACACCAATTGTACTTCAAACAGAAAGAGGTGGTGAATAATCTTATTCGAATTGGAGGAATAGAATTACCTGAGATAACACCCATATTAGGTTCAGAAAAAATATATTTCTACCGAAACAAGATGGAGTTTTCCTTCAGCGACAACAAATGGCTTACAAAAGAACAGATTGAAAGTGGAATAGAGATTGAAAACAGGAACGCTCTTGGTTTTCATATCCCGGGCATGTGGGATAAAATACTGGATATTGATCGGTGCCATTTACAACGAGATCCCAGCAACGCCATTAGAAATTTCATAAAACGAAAAGCCGAAGCATTAAATATTAGTTTCTTTAACACCCGCAAACAGGAAGGCATGCTTAGAACCCTGATGATCCGGACGAGCACCACCGGAGATCTGATGGTTCTGTTGCAATTCTTTGCCGATGACGAGACAAAACGGCGGGATTTACTAGATGCCATCCAGGCAGAATTTCCGGAGATCACTTCCCTTTTATATGTGATCAATACAAAAGCAAACGATACTATTTACGACCAGGAGGTTGTTTGCTACAGCGGCGAGGATCATATCTTTGAAGAAATGGAGGGGCTGCGATTTAAGATCAATGCAAAATCATTTTATCAAACCAATAGTGAACAGGCTTACGAACTATATAAGATCGTTAGAAACTTTGCAGAATTGACGGGTAAAGAACTCGTTTACGATCTGTACACCGGTACGGGAACTATCGCCCAGTTCATTGCTGGTAATGCGGCAAGGGTGATAGGGATCGAAGCTGTACCGGAAGCTATACAAGCCGCTCGTGAGAATGCTGCTTATAATAATATATCTAATACCCATTTTACAGTAGGTGATATGAAAAAGGTGTTTAATCAGGATTTCATAGCAACCTATGGAACCCCAGACCTGGTGATCACAGATCCTCCAAGGGATGGAATGCACGCCGATGTGGTTCAGCAATTATTGAACCTGGCATCACCTCGAATTGTTTATGTGAGCTGTAATAGCGCTACCCAAGCTCGCGACCTAAAATTATTAGACCCTTTGTACGAGGTGGTAAAGGTTCAACCTGTCGATATGTTTCCACAAACACATCATGTGGAAAATGTTGTACTTTTGAAAAAACGCGGATAAGCAAAATTTAAATGACACAAAGGATCTTACTTTTCACATTCGTGCTGATCTCCTTCCTGGGCTGTACTCGTGACGATATCTGTGAAGAAGGCACCGCAACTACTCCACTCCTAATTATCACCTTTAACGATATCGCTAACCCAAGTGAACGTAAATCTGTTACTAATTTATCTGTTGAAACAGCCGATCTGGAAGGTACTGAGGTTATTGCTGCTGTCACAACAGACTCTATCGCATTACCGCTTAGAAATACAGGTAATTTAACCAGATATCGCTTTAACAGTGGTGTTGGTACAACCACACCTAATACCGATATAATTTCCTTTAACTATACCACCGAAGATATTTATATAAACCGCGCCTGTGCCTTTAAGACCGTTTATCACGATCTTAGCGTGTTTGTTGTAAATGAAGGCACCGCCAACTGGATCATCCAGGTTGAAATTGAAACCACCGATGTAATAGATGAAACCGAAACACACATTACTGTATTACATTAGTCTCCTGTTGCTGGGATTCTATTCTCAAGCGCAGGAGATCACCAGCGATACCCTGGTAAAGGCTAAGAGTGAATACGGCCTCCGTATAGGGGCAGATCTGTCTAAACCTTTGCGTTCGGTATTGGAAAACGGATACAGCGGATTCGAAATTGTAGGGGATTTCAGGTTCAGTGAACGGTTTTATGCCGCGGCAGAGATTGGTAATGAAAAGAAAGAGCGGTATGAGAGTAATCTCAATTCCATCGCCTCGGGCAGCTATGTTAAGTTAGGAGCAGATTTTAACGCTTATCGAAACTGGCTGAATATGCAAAACGCAATCAATATCGGACTCCGATACGGTTTTTCCAGCTTTAAACAGGAATTACTTGCCTATGGTATTTATACCACAAACCAAACCTACCCCGGAACATTTAGAGTAGATCCCAGGGAATATACCGGGCTTACTGCCTCCTGGCTGGAACTCCAGGTAGCTGTGAAAACCGAAATACTCAATAATCTCTACCTTTCTATAAACTTGCAGCTGAAACGGAAGATCTCTGAAACGACCCCGGATAATTTCGATAATCTATTTATTCCCGGCTTTAATCGTACGTACGACTTCAGCGAATTTGGCGCCGGGTATGGCTACAGCTTATCCTACCTGATCCCGATATTTAAGAAATAAGTACTTATTGCTTACTGGCTTTTCGGCTTCCTTCGTACATTTCGTATCGAACAAACCTGCTTTCCAGTTTTCCATTGTAGAGCTTGATCTTTTTTGATGGCCTCAAGCCCACACATTTCAAGGCCTCCATATTGCTCGTTATCATCCAGGCCTGAGTTCCCGGATACCCACGTTTGAGAGTGTTGCCTATTTCCGCGTAGAAGGCTTCAATATCCCGAACCGCCAGTCGCTCGTCGTATGGTGGATTAAATACCAAGAACATAGGACCTTCTGCTTCTTTTTTACTACTGAAGAAATCTTGTACAGAAATATCGATAAAATCCTGAAGATTGGCATTTTTAATATTTTGTCGCGCCTTTTTTACGGCAACAGTGTCGGTGTCGAATCCGTAGATCTTAAATCCGAAATCCCTGATCTTCTTCAAAGCAGATACTTCTATAAGTTCGTACAGATCCACATCGAAATCGGGCCAGGTTTCAAATCCGAATTCATCCCTATTCAAATTTGGAGGAATATTGCAGGCTATCATAGCTGCTTCGGCCAGGATGGTCCCGCTTCCGCACATGGGATCCAGAAAATTAGATTGTCCTTTCCATCCGCTTAACATGATCATTCCGGCGGCTAACACCTCATTGATAGGCGCCAGAGTACTTTCTGTCTTATAACCTCGCTTGTGAAGAGAAGCCCCGGAGCTATCCAGCGACACAGTACAAATATTTCGGTCTATATGTATATTAATGCGTAAACTTGGATGATCAAGGTCTACATCGGGGCGCTCCCCTTCCCTGTCCCTAAATCTGTCGACAATGGCATCCTTGGTCTTTAAAGCGATATATTGGGAATGCGTGAACTGCTTCGAAAAAACCGTTGCATCAACCGCCAGGGAGCCTTTAGCTTCCATATAATTTTCCCAGGGGATATCATATACCTTCTTATAGAGATCCTCCTCTTTAAAAACATTGAAAGCGGTTATTGGCTTTAGTATTTTAATGGCAGTTCTACAACAGAGATTTGCCTTGTACATAAACCCGGTGTCCCCTTCGAAAGAGACATTGCGGGTACCCGTTTCGATTGTGGACGCCCCAAGTTCCCTAAGCTCACTTGCTAGTAATTCTTCCAACCCGTAAAGGGTTTTAGCCACCATTTTAAAGTTTTTTCCCATGTTCTTTCATCCAAATACCTGCAAAAATACAGTATTTTTATCCCCCGGAACCAAACCTTTAAAAAAACAACTATCAAACTGTTTATCTATGATGCACCCTGCGCCACCTTACATTAGAAAGTTGTTAAACAGCTCATCTACTTTAATTCTTATCTTTATCCTATGAATTACCTTTTGCTGTTTATGGCTGTAGCTGTTGGTTATGTGGTAGCGCTCGCATTTCGCTCCAAACAACCAAAGCAAATGTCGATCTTCCTCGCTTTTAGTGGGGCTTTTTTATTGTCTATGACGATAAATGAGTTGCTGCCGGAGGTTTTCGAAATGCCTACCGAACGAATTGGCATCTTCATAATGGTCGGTATCTTGCTACAGATCATACTAGAGTTTTTTTCTAAGGGAGCCGAACACGGGCATGTTCATATTCATTTAACCCACAAGCAATTTCCCTGGCTTTTATTCATCAGCCTCTCTATTCATGCGCTGTTAGAGGGCTTTCCTATCTCCGAAAAGAACGACATCCTCGTAGGGATCATCATTCATAAAATTCCTGTGGCCATTATCCTTGCGCTATTTTTCATGAATGCGAAATACAGCAAGGCCATTACTTTGTCTTTCTTATTATTATTTGCATTAATGACGCCATTAGGAAATTTACTCGCCAACCAG